>NZ_JAGKRI010000053.1:0-48816 GCF_017939255.1 Aeromonas sp. Prich7-2 | reverse complement strand
CTAAGAAGTTGCTTGAGGTACTGGGTTGCATTGATAATAGTCATGGCTTCGGGTGTGTCGGTTTTTTTTTGCGATTAAATCAGATCACAAACGAAGCCTTTTTTCTATCTATTTCAATTGGTTGTAGCTAAAGATCCTGTACATGAGGCGGCCCTGATCTTGACTAATCCCTGTCGGTCGAGGTCAGGACGGCTAAGTTAGAATCTAATTGCCACTGCCGGATCTGCTGGGCTGAGAACAGAATGATGGCCAGTCGGTGGAATAGAATCCTGAGGCTGTGGGAGGAATAGCGGCTGATCCCACGCTCGGTGCGTTTGTCCTCCTGGGCATGGCGAAGAAACAGTAGGCCTATCCCTTCCGGAAACTGTGCCTCCTTTTTCAGTTGCTCCCGATTTATTAACAGCTCTGGATTGCAATTCCATCCGACAAGTCGCTTGCTTTTTGGGAATTGCAATAGCAAATGCCAGCGCTTCCAAGGGAACAGTTGGCTGACTACCGCCATGAAGCGCTGAAAGTCAGCATTTTGGGTAAAGCGGATGCCTGCCCGGGAACTGTTGCAGTTCAGCAGACAGTATTGGATGGCCCAGCGAAGCTCTTTTTTTTGGTCCGCCATCTTGTTCATGGCCTGACAGCCGCTCAGTGCCCGGGCGACATCCTTCTGCTCTTCGATTCCTACCGGTTCTGCAGGTAGCAACTGGTGGCGGCGGCTCTTGGGAAACAACCGGGATGTGCCTTTGCTGGTTGTTAGTTCCCGCAGGGCGATGGCTGAATCATGCCAGCTCTTTATCTGTTGCTGGGACAGATGATAGAAATAGGCGGTTTCACAATAGTCATAGCCTGCTTGGATGCGCTCCAATACGGCAAGGGACTTAACGTAGTGACTGGCGCTCGAGGGTCGTTGGGGGGTGGGTTGGGCGCTGTTTTGGACCACTGGCAGAGGCGCCATATAACGGTCAAGTCGTTTCCTTGTGTATGTGAGCATACGGTCTGGGGTAATGTTGCCCTGCTTGCCGAGAGTCATTATCCGGTGCGGTCGTAGTCCCAGCAGTGCTATGGCTGCATTTGTTGTAAAAACCTTGCGGCTACTGGCTAGATGGCAGCCCAGCAGCAGGTCGGTGAAATGACAATAGGTGCTAAGAGTGATGGCAGGGCTACTGTGACCGGCAAATGTGGCCAGAGCAGAGTAGCGATCTCTCAATCGCCCCCGTCCTGCGATGAGATGCAGAAGGTTTTCCCGTTGGGTGGAGGAATATGGCAGTAATGCTTGTGACGGTGGTGGCAGGTCGACAACATCATGATGGAGCAGCAGTTGCAGGCGGGACAGAGCGCTGTGTCGCAAGTGGTATAGCCGGTAGTAAAGGCCACCGCTGAGGTCGGCCAGCACCGTCTTGACCATCAGGGATAGTTGTTTCATATCCATCGCCTCATGGGGATATCCCTTGGTATGGAACAGCAATTCCGACATGCTCTTTGCCTGAAGGCGGCGCTCTCCGATATAACGTCTGACCAGTGGTTCTTCATCTTCGGTAAGCAAGGGATAGAGCGGCACCTTGCGCAGCGCGGCATCCGTCTTGTTGTGACCGTGCTTATTCTCTCGGACAAACAGCCAGCCAATGGGTGAAGGTTCAACATCCCGAAGGCGCAACTTTGCCAGCTCACCAGGACGTAATCCGGTGCGGTAGGCCATGATGAGGATGCTTTTGAGCATTTCGCAATGCAGATCATCTATGTCGGAAAACTGTTCCACTTGATGCAACAGACCGGCAAACAGTGGCTCGTCGACTATGGCTGCACTGACGTGGGGCACCAGGAGTGACCCTTCGCTCAAGGGATCGGGGAGTGGCGCAAAATAGAATTGCTGGACGGCAAACTGATGCATGTCTTCGAGGCGACCAGCCTGATAGTCCCGAGATTTCAGGCTGCGGGGGCGATTGAGGATTGATTGGTACAGTTCGAAAAAATCCTCTCCCGTGTAGGTATCAAGCTGTTCTGGTTGTGCGGTTGCCAACCAGTCAGCCCCCACAGTGTCTAAATAGACTTTGGCAGTTGAGATGGCATTGTCCCGATCATTTAGGTGGGATAGGAGCCATCTCACCAGTACCTGTTCGTTTAGTGTCAGCTCCTGATCATTCAGTGCCGACAGTTCGGTAATGATTGCCTTTTTCCCCTTGCGCCTTGCCGGGTCTGTCTTGAACACCTCCCTCAGTCGGTTGAGCAGAAAGGGATTGCCTTTGCGAGCTTGGGTCGTGGCGGAATTGGGATTGCTCTGCTGTAAAAAGGCGATGGGCTGAAAACGAGCATATTGCGTCTCGCTACAGGGTGATAGGCCTGAAGACAGTAGGCGACGCCAGTATGGGGTAGGCAAGGACGCGCTGGGCTGCCGACCGATGGCATATTCCACCAATACTTGGGGCAATGTGATACCGGGCTGGCTTTCGGCGACGGTGATGCCGCCGTGGCATAAGGCCCGACGGCTGCAATCCATACCTAGCTCGGTACTCATCAACTCAAGACATCGAGCCTCGCTGGCCGGCGGCTGCCAGTTGGCTGGACGATGGCGCAGAAATTGGCGCAGCAGAGCAAGGCTGATGGGATCGGGAACAAAATGGACCTCTGAAATGGGAACCCGGCCGGGCTGCGCTTCCGATTCTTGATAAAGATTACTGGCGAAGCTAGGGCTCGGGGGAGGAAGGAGCGTCAGCCAGCAGTAGTTACTTTCGCCCTGAAGTGGCCTGCTAGTCGTCAGTGCCATGCCCAAGGCTGGCCATAATGGCGGACGGTTTAATCCGCCATAGAAAATACAACTGAGCAGTAATTGGGCGAACAAGCGATCGGGATCGTTGACGGGATTCGTGAGGCGATTGAACCAGGCGTGTTCGCTACCAGCAATCAGAGTGGAGTGTTGTTGCCAAGTCAGTGTCCGCAGTGGCCGGTTGCGTCGTAATGTAATATAGGAAGGCGGTGGTGTGAGGTTCCAGAATTCGTCTTGGTTGCCCTTTTCAATCTGGGCGCAGATGAACGAGTAGGCGAAGCGATAGGCGCTTTCGCTTTTCAGCGTACTGCGCAGCTGGCTATCTATCGTTGGCCATTTTTTCTCAAACTGGCTGGTTTTTGGTGGTTCATCCAGCATTTCTGGTAGATGTTGCCGAAAGATATCCATTGCGGCTTTCAGGGTCCGCTCATCGTCTTTTTGACGGTTAGCCTCACGCAGCTCACGCCCCATTTGCTGTGACAAGGCTATACGGCTGCTAGGTAGGATCAGTGGGTTTGCCATCCAGGTAGCGCCTTGATTTGGTGATAGTTCATGATTTGTTCAATCTGGTTGGCGATCTGATCAAGAAACCGGCGTGAAAGCCCACTATGCCGACCCAATGCCTCTTCCCCAATTTCCTCATGTCCCATCCAGCCATCTATCTGCTCAGGGGCGACGCCCAACTGTTTCAACTCACTGCGCAGGTGGTGCCGGGGCCAGTTTCTCGGGAAGGGTAATTTTTTGCCATATAGGCTTCTGAGCAAGCTGGGACATAAATCAGCCGGGGCTGCTTCCATCTCAAATGGGGTCGAAATCGCAAACAATAAGTTGGCTGAGCCGGCTAAAGCCGTTTCGCAACGCTCACTAATTTTGGGAGCAACAAACCGGGTTCGTTGTTCCAAAGCGCGCAAGTGCTGCAAATACAGTTCCACTTGGCGGGCGGCTGTTATGGGCAGGACCACGGTTCTGGCTGCCAAACCGTGCCGGACTTCCTTGTCACTAATCCACCAGGTTTGGGTATAGGGGTTATAGTCACTGAGTTGTCCCATGGGCGCGGTGACATCGCGATGGCCCGTTACAAAGGTAAGCAGTGCGCAAACATAGGCTACATAGCGATTGTGATAGGTAATGATGCCATCGAGACTGTTTGAGATCTTTATTGCTGGTGGCGGGGATAGAAAATCAAACAGGTTGTGCAGGACATGTTTTGGCAAGACTAGCCGGCTGCCGAGCCGATTGTTGGTCAGGTGTAAAGTCGGAAGTCCTGGATCAATTTCTGCCATTCTAAACACCGCATCGATATAGTCGCGGTGATGCTCAATAATCAGGTCTGCATCTAGGCTGCTATAACTGAGTGCTGGTCGACTCTTAGGTAGTTCCCCTCGGATCAGGGCGATTTCTGCCCTATCCAATCCCTGATTCAGATACCAATGCTCCAGAAAACGAGATATGCGCCCCAGCGTGAGGCGGGTCTGATGGCGATCGTTAATGCCACTGATAATGGCGTTGAGCTTATCGGTGTCTAGAGATGAGCATGTTATTTTTTGCCCTTTGAGCGCAGCAGGTAAAGGAGAGATGAGGCGCTCATGGACACTTGGCAGGAGCGTATTACAATCAGGGGACTGTTTGCTGGCAGGTACTGAATGGGTCAAGCACAGACAAGGATGTTGTTTGAACTCCTGCATTAGTTTGGTCGCGTTATTGCTGGTTAGCTGTTCAGGAGATCGCCCACTCAGCAGTGACAATAATAAAATCGCAGCAGATTCTTGGTTGGAGCCATCAGATAGAAGGCCAACTGCTTCGACAACCAGATGCTGGATATCCCATTCGCTGGCCTGCTCAAAACTGCAGGATAGTGATAGTTGTCGGATACTGAGTTGTTCGGCCAGGCGCTTGCTCTGCCGGACGCGAAGTTCCATGGCTTTGTGGGGACTTGATGGCTCCTTGATGTTGATGACTTTTCCTGAGCGGATGTCCAGATTTTCATCCACTTCATCCAACTCGGCATTGGTGTGGATACGCGAGATTGTCAATTCTGATACGGTGAGGTCTGTGTCGTCGGTGGGCGCCTGCCGCGTTAGCTTGAGTTTTTCTGGCTGAGAGGGGGTGAATGTTACGCTTCGATCACGATCACGATCACGATCACGATCACGATCATGTTTACGTTTTCGTGTGCGCGTGATCCCCTCGCTCCACTTACATGCATTATTAATGGCTATATAGAGGAAACTGAGCCCCCGTTGTAGCAACGCAGATGATGGGTTGTTCTGATTCCGCAATTTATCGAGTGCAGAAGTCAGTGCTCCGAGGTTGTGCAAGACGTCTTTAGGCAGGTCTGGCAGCAACGCCAGCAGGGGCAGATGTTCACTGTCTGTGGATATCAAGCGGATCTCACGCAACGCATTCTGAATGGCGGAGTCATGAATGCCTATGATATGCAGTTTTAAACAACTCAGGATGATGACCACTTGATAACGGCAATATTTTTCATACTCATCCGTAGTCGCAAACTTGTTGGTAGGTACGCAGATGGCGGCAGCAACGGCGCAATCAGTCATCAAATTTTTATCTTTCAGATATGAGTAAACATTCACTTTGCCTTTATTGGCCTGATTGTTTTGCTTGGTATGCACCAGTGCTGCCCATTTATTCAAGACTCGACCATGGTAGGCTAAAATCCCTAGAGAGCCCCAACCGTTAGCCGGGAGTTGGGCGAGCAGATCTCTCAACCGCATAAAGAGCGCCACCAATATAAATTTTGGCAGCTTATTTGGCAGGTCAGTCCGAGCAATTACCTTGATGAGGCGCTTGCGTCTGTTTTTGCGCTCTTGTGGTTTAACGTGCGGGGGCGGTCTCATCATCAGGGTTCCAAGGTCTGGCCAAAATGGCCAGAGGGGAGACAGCCTCTTCAGGCTCGGTTGTGGGCCTTAGACGCTTCCGTTGCTGTACCAACGTGCCACGGCTCAATCCTGTCCAAAGACATAGTTCGTTGTCAGACATTCTCATTTTGCCAAACAGCGAATACGACAAGGGCTCTGGTAGCCATTTTTGTAGGCTGTCTCGCAGTGTGGCTATTTCATTCGCATTCACAGAAAACACCAGCAATTGCAGCACAGAAAGCCAAGCGGCTTTCTCAATCTCCTCACTGGAGATGTTGATGGATTCATCATCATGGATTAGCACAGTGCCAGTTGGCGGTTGGCCATTTGGCCAATAGCGGGCGGGCCAGAGTGGGGCATAGAACTGAAACGAGATAGGAATTCTCCTACCCGTTCTACCTTCTTTTTCTGTTCCCTTTTTGTACTGCATCACACCTTGTATGTGCTGAGTCAGCAGAGCATTAGTGAAAGTGAAGGGGAGGGCACTCCAGTCGATCAGGCGGGGGTAGTTTTCTAGCCACTCATAGGCGGCTCGGGCCGACGGATGGAGGCTGATGTTTAGACCGGGCTTAGCGAACGAAATGGAGGGCACAGAGTACCTCAATACGGCAGGTCAGATGAAAAATTATCCTACCAGCGGTTTGAAAGCGATCAACTATTGATCGTGAAATATGCTAATTTTTGTGACCGTGACCAAGTCATTGTGCTAGATGCCCCTTCATCGTTAGACCGAGCGTCATACAAAAAATAATATTAAAATCAATTAATTGACAATGTGTGACTATGGGGTTAATTCAGATAGTTTAGCTGGCACGGCCTGTCACGCCGGGGGTCGCGGGTTCGAGTCCCGTCCGCTCCGCCACTACTTAAGAAGCCCAGTCGAAAGACTGGGCTTTTTTTCGTTTCCGACACAGCACTCATTTTCCCTCACATCAACACCGCCATCATCCGAACATCGCCCCTGAGAGAGGTTGCCGCTATAATGGCCGCCCTTAAGCAAGGTGGTGGTATGAAAGCAGAATATCTACAGCGGTTCGGGGGCATTGCCCGTCTATATGGTCAGAGCGCGCTCGGCTCCTTCAGTCAGGCCAAGGTCTGCGTGGTGGGGATAGGCGGCGTCGGCTCCTGGGCGGCGGAGGCGCTGGCCCGTGCCGGCATCAACCAGATCACCCTGATCGACATGGATGACATCTGCATCACCAACACCAATCGCCAGATCCACGCCATGCAGGGCACGGTCGGCCGCCTCAAGACCGAAGTGATGGCGGAGCGGATCCGTGCCATCAACCCGGATTGTGAGGTGATCGAGGTGGATGACTTCATCACCGCCGACAACTTGGCCGAGCATATCAAGCGGGAGTTTGACTATGTGGTGGATGCCATCGATTCGGTTAAGGCCAAGGTGGCGCTGATTGCCTTCTGCAAGCGCAACAAGATACCCGTGATCGTGGCCGGTGGCGCCGGCGGGCAGATGGACCCGACCCGGATCACCGTGGCGGATCTGGCCAAGACCATCCAGGATCCGCTGGCGGCCAAGGTACGCTCTGACTTACGCCGGTTGCATAACTTCAGCAAGAATCCGGCGCGCAAGTTCGGGGTGGAGTGCGTGTTCTCAACCGAGCAGCTGAGCTACCCCGATGGCCAGGGTGGCACCTGTCAGGCCAAGGCGGCCAGTGACGGCAACATGAAGATGGATTGCGCCTCCGGTTTCGGGGCTGTGACGCCGGTGACGGCAACGTTTGGATTGGTCGCAGCTTCCCGGGTATTGAAGAAGATTGCCGAGCGGGGCGCCCGCGCCGAGAAAGAGATCGGGAATGAAGAAGCAGGGTCGATTGGCGAAGCCTAATCGACCACTGAACAAGGCGGGTTAGACTGCTTGTTCCCGGATCGCCAGCACGATCGCCCTGAGCCCGTTACCCCGCGACGGGCTCAAGTGTTTCTCCAGCCCCAGTTCGGTGAAATAGTCCTCCATGTCGAAGGAGTGGATCGTCGCTGCGGGTTGGTGGTTGAGTGCGGCCAGCACGATGACGATAAGGCCGCGCACGATGCGGGCGTCGGAGTCGCAGGCAAAGTGCCAGTTGCCATCCTCACTCTTTTCACCCTTCAACCAGGCCTGGCTCTCGCACCCTTTCAGTCGGTTCTCTTCCTGTTGCCACTCTGTTGGCATGGCGGGCAGCAGCTTGCCGAGCTGGATGATGAGGCGGTACTGGTTCTCCCAGCCGTTTGCAGCGGCAAACTGCTGGCGGATGCTGTTGGCGTCGGGCTCAAGGCCGATCCGGGTATAGGTTGCGAGGCTGTTCATTGGGGGTCTGCCTTAGAAAAAGTCACTGAGTTTGTGCAGGGCTGCCAGCAGGGCGTCGACATCGTCGCGGTTGTTGTAACAGGCCAGCGAGGCGCGCAAGGTGCCGCCGATGCCGAGCGATTCCATCAACGGCATGGCGCAGTGGTGGCCGACCCGCAGCGCTATGCCCTGCATGTCGAGCAGGGTGGCCGCATCCTGCGGGTGGATCTCGTCCAGCAGGAAGGAGACGGCGCCGGCACGCTGGCCGGGCTCGCCGACCAGGCGCAGGCCGGGCACCTGTTGCAGTCCGGCCACCAGATGGTCGGTGAGTGCCTGCTCGTGGCGCACCAGGGCGGCCCTGTCTTGCGTGGTGACAAAGTCGATGGCGGCAGCCAGGCCTATGGCACCGGCGATGTGCGGGGTGCCTGCCTCGAATTTGAAGGGCAGGGTGTTGAAGGTGGTGCCGCTGAAGCTGACCCTGTCGATCATCTCGCCGCCGGCCTGCCAGGGGGGCATCCGCTCCAATAGCTCAGTGCGGCCCCACAGCACGCCGATGCCGGTCGGGCCATAGAGCTTGTGACCGGAGAAGGCGTAGAAGTCGCAGCCGATGGCCTGCACATCCACCTCGAAGTGGGCCACTGCCTGGGCGCCGTCGATGAGGGTCAGGGCGCCGACCGCCTTGGCCGCCGCCACCATCTCTTTGACTGGATTGACGGTGCCAAGGGCATTGGAGACGTGGGCCACACTCACCAGTCGGGTACGTGGTCCCAGCAGGGCGTGATAGGCGGCCAGATCGAGATCGCCCCGCTCATCGAGGGGGATGACCCGGATCACCGCACCGGTGCGTTGGGCGACCAGCTGCCAGGGGACGATGTTGGCGTGGTGCTCCAAGGTGCTGAGCACGACTTCATCCCCCGCCCTCAGCTCGCTCATTCCCCAGCTCTGGGCCACCAGATTGATAGCCTCCGTGGTGCCGCGGGTCCAGATCACTTCGTAGCTGCGAGGGGCATTGATAAAGCGGGCAACCGTCTCGCGGGCGGCCTCGAAGGCACGGGTGGCCCGGCCGCTCAGGGCATGGGCGGCGCGGTGCACGTTGGCATTGTCGGCCCGATAATAGTGCGCGATGGCATCCAGCACCACCTGGGGTTTCTGGGTGGTGGCGGCATTGTCCAGATAGACCAGAGGGTGGCCGTTGACCTCTTGTGCCAAGGCCGGAAACTGGCTGCGCAGCCGGGCGTGCTGTTGCTGGTTCATGCTCCCCTCATATCATCTGGAAAAGTCGGCCATGATCCGGAAAATAGCGGTCAAACACAAGGCGCAGTGGCGGGATATTGCCTGCGGTTTCGGCTGCCTGCGGGATCTCTGTTACAATGCCGCCCCTCATCATAAGCCAAGAGATCCGGCCCATGAAGCTCAACCCCAATCAGAACGAAGCGGTCAAGTTTGTCTCCGGCCCTTGCCTGGTGCTGGCGGGTGCCGGATCGGGCAAGACCCGCGTCATCACCAACAAGATTGCCTATCTGGTACAGCAGTGCGGCTACAACGCGCGCAACATCGCCGCCGTCACCTTCACCAACAAGGCCGCGCGGGAGATGAAAGAACGGGTCGGCCAGACCCTCGGTCGCAAGGAGGCGCGGGGGCTGATGGTCTCCACCTTCCACACTCTGGGGCTTGAGATCATCCGCCGCGAGCACAAGAGCCTGAATCTCAAGGCCAATTTTTCCCTGTTCGACGATACCGACCAGCTGGCGCTGCTGAAAGAGCTGACCGAGGCGGAGCTCGATAACGACAAGGACAAGCTCTCGGCCCTCATCAGCCAGATCTCCAACTGGAAGAACGACCTCATCCTGCCGGCTCGCGCCATGCGCATCGCCCGCGGCCCGGAAGAGGTGCTGATGGCCCAGCTCTACGAGCGTTACCACCGCCAGATGGTGGCCTACAACGCGCTGGATTTTGACGACCTCATCGTGATGCCGACCCTGCTGCTCAAGAGCAATCAGGAGGTGCGCGAGCGCTGGCAGAACAAGATCCGCTATCTGCTGGTCGACGAATACCAGGACACTAACACCAGCCAGTACGAGCTGGTGAAGCAGATCGTCGGCGAGCGGGCCCGCTTCACCGTGGTGGGGGACGACGACCAGTCCATCTACTCTTGGCGCGGTGCCAAGCCGCAGAACCTGGTGCTGCTGAACGAAGATTTCCCCAATCTGCGGCTCATCAAGCTGGAGCAGAACTACCGCTCCAAGCGGCGTATTCTCAAGTGCGCCAACATCCTGATCGCCAATAATCCCCATGTCTACGACAAGGCGCTCTTCTCCGAGCTGGACGAGGGGGTGAAGCTCAAGGTGCTGTTTGCCAAGAATGAGGAGCACGAGGCGGAGCGTATCGCCGCCGAGCTGATGGGCCACAAGTTCATGAACCGCACCCGGTTCAAGGATTACGCGATCCTCTATCGGGGCAACCATCAGTCGCGCATCTTCGAGAAGGCGCTGATGACCAACCGCATTCCCTACCGTATCTCGGGTGGCACCTCGTTTTTCTCCCGCACCGAGATCAAGGACATCATGGCCTATCTCAAGCTGCTGGTGAACCCGGATGAGGACACCGCCTTCCTGCGGGTGGTCAACTTGCCGCGCCGCGAGATCGGTCCCACCACGCTGGAGAAGCTGGGCCAATACGCCAACCAGCGCGGCAAAAGTCTGTTTGCAGCCAGCTTCGAGCTGGGGCTGGAGCAGCACCTCTCCGGGCGCGGTCTATCCGCCCTGCAGGCCTTCACCAACTGGCTGGTGCGGCTCGGCGATCAGGCGCTGCGCGGCAATCCGGTGGAGGCGGTGCGGGACATGATCAAGGAGATCCACTACGAGGAGTGGCTCTACGAGACCTCTCCCAGCCCGAAGGCGGCAGAGATGCGGATGCAGAACGTCTCCACCCTTTACCGCTGGATCAGCGAGATGCTGGAGGGGGACGAGCTGGAGGAGTCGATGACGCTGGCTCAGGTGGTGACTCGCCTCACCCTGCGGGACATGATGGAGCGCAACGAAGGGGAGGATGAGGCGGATCAGGTGCAGCTGATGACATTGCACGCCTCCAAGGGACTGGAGTTTCCCTATGTCTACATGGTGGGTATGGAGGAGGGGCTGCTGCCCCACCAGACCAGCATCGACGAGGACAACGTGGAGGAGGAGCGGCGCCTCGCCTACGTGGGGATCACCCGGGCCCAGACCGAGCTGACCTTTACTCTCTGCAAGGAGCGCCGCCAGTTTGGCGAGTCGGTGCGGCCGGAGCCGAGCCGCTTCCTGCTGGAGCTGCCCCAGGATGACCTGGAGTGGGAAAACCAGAAGAAGGTGACGGCCGAGGAGCGCCAGCAGAAGGGGCAGGTTGGTGTCGCCAACCTGCGGGCCCTGTTCAAGAAGGATTGAGGTCGGAAGGTTTGGTCTCTCGGGAAGCCTGACCCAGTAGAGGAGGAATATCGGCTCCCGGCAGCGGGGGCGAGATGTGGCGCCCCTGCCCGAGGGCGCAGCCAAGCTCGATGAGCTTTTGCAACTGCTGCTGATTTTCGATCCCCTCGACCACCAGGGTGAAGTCGAGGTCCTGGCAGATGTCCCGCATGGCGCGGATCAGCGCCAGATCCTTGGGTGAGTTCAACATGCGATGGGTGAAGCTGTCGTCCACCTTGATGTAATCCACCGGGAAGTGAAACAGGGCGTTGAGGGAAGAGAAGCCGGTGCCGAAGTCATCCAGGCTGACCTGGATCCCTTTCGCCCTCAGTTCATGTAAGGCTGTGAGGGAGTCTGCGCTCTGCCGGGAGAGCTCGCGCTCGTTGAACTCAAAGATGAAACATGCGGGGATGACACCCTCCTCCTCCATGATGGTGAGCAGTTGCATGATCTGCTCGTGGCTGGCCAGGTGCTTGCCGGAGAGGTTGATGGCTATCCTGAAACGACCGACCCCGGAGGCGGGTTGCCAAAGCTTCAGTTGCTGGCAGGTGCGCTTGAGGATCTGGCGGTCCAGATCCTGAATGAGGCCGCACTGTTCCGCCAGAGGAATGAAGTCGAAGGCATCCTTGAGCTCCCCTTCCTCCGTTATCCAGCGCGCCATCACCTCCAGTCCGACGAGGCGGCTGTCACACAGCCTGATCACCGGCTGGAAGTAAGGCACAATCCGCCCTTCCCGCAAGGCTCTGAAGAGCCGCTCTTCCGGTGACCCCGCCTGTTCGGTACAGGCCTCCGAATACATGACGATGCGGCTGCGGCCGTTGCGCTTGGCCTGGTACATGGCGAGGTCTGCCTGGTGCAGCAGTTCACTGACATCGGCCGTCTGCTCCGTCACGCTGGCGACCCCCAGACTGACGGTGATGGTCAGTTCGTTGCCCTGGAGCCGGAACGGATGGCCGATACGGCCAATCAGGCGATTGAGCACGGGGCTGATGTCCTCTTCCCGCTGGCTGTTGTCCAGATAGATGACGAATTCGTCCCCTCCGAGCCTCGCCACCATGTCATTTTGCCGGATGCAGCCTTGCAGCCTGCTGCCCAGCTCCTGCAGCAACTGATCGCCAGCACTGTGGCCCAGGGCGTCATTGACCTGCTTGAAGTGATCCACATCGACGAAGATCAGGGTGAAGCCGGCTGTCTGGTAACGGCGGTAGCGGGTCATGGCATGATGCAGGTGATTCATCAGCAGCGCCCGGTTTGGCAACTGGGTCAGCGGGTCGTGCAAGGCATTGAACTGGAGCCGCCGCTCCAGCTCCTGATGATGCTTGAGCCGTTTCTGCAACCTCAAGTTGGTTTGGCGCAGCTGTTGGAGTCGCTGGTTGATGGACTCCTCCGAGTTGAGCTCATCGAGTTGCTGTCGCACCCTTTTGAGCTCCAGCAACAGGGTCAGCTGATGGCGCAGGAAATCGAGGAACAGCCTGTCATCGGTTTCCAGAGGCCGGGTCATGTTGAGGATGAGGTGGGCAAAGTATTGCTGCTGCTGGCGCAGGGGCAGGCTGTACCAGTAAAGCCCCTCTTCATGGCGCTCTACGCTGTTGGTGCTGTGGCACATGGCCCGAATGATGTCATCGTCGTATGTCAGGTGTGGTGGATAGAGTCGCTCCAGTCGCTGGTTTTCCAGCCGGATCAGCAACATGTCGCTGACCGAGAGCATCTGGCGCAACACAGCTTCCAACTGGGCAAACAGGGCATGCTGAGGCAGGTTGTGAGCCAGGCGCATCACTCGGCCGATCTTCTCGATTTTCTCCTGCCACTGGGGATCCCGCTGCATGAGAGGGGAAGCCTGCCCCGCCAGCTGGGTACCGGTCTGGGTTTCGTGCAGGCGTTTGGCCAGGCACTCCAACAGCAACCTCAGGGTGGGTGCCTGCTCCGGGGTGCTGCGTGCCAGCAACCACTGCACGTCGATATGCTCCACAGGCTGCACGCACCAGCCCTGACCTTCATCGAGCCGGGTGAGCTGTTCGGTGAGGCGAGGTTCTTCCCGTCCCAATTGTTGCTTGAACACGTCGGGAAGCTGATAGGTGTAGCGCCAGTTCAGCCCCCCGTCGGCCAGCCCCAGCATGGCGAAATGTTGCAGAGGGCAGAGTGTGTCCAGCAGACCGACCAGTCGGGCGTAATCCTCGGGGGAGGCAATGCCGGGGGCGGGAAAATCCATGATGGAGGAGACGACCGCCAGCAAGGAGTGCGAGTCTGGCGGTGTGGTGGGCTGAACTGACATGCAACACTCCCGAAAAAACTTACCTTCAAGCGTAGTCGGAAGTGATGGGATTGAAAGGGCTGCAAGAGGAGCCCTTTCAATTACTTAGAGCTTGTCGATCATGTAGTGAATGGCGTTCTCGATCTCTTCGTCACTGCAGGTGGCGCAGGTCCCCCGCGGTGGCATCATGCCAGCCTTGCCGGTGAAGCCTTCGATGGCGTGTTTGCGCAAGGTGTCGAAGCCCTGGGCGATGCGTGGCTCCCAGGCGGCCTTGTCACCTCGCTTGGGGGCGCCGGCGGCACCGGTATCGTGGCAGGCGAAGCAGGCACCCTTGAACACGGTTTCGCCGTCACGGGGGCCGGAGGAGGCTGTCGCAGGCGCCGCCGCAGCTGTCGCAATGCCTTCCAGATCCTTGGCGGTATAAACCTGGCCAACCGGGGCAATACGCTCGGCGATGGCCTCTGTCGACATGTCATCGGCGGCAAGGACGGCGCCGGACAGAGTGGCGGCCGCCATCCCGGCAGCCAGCAAATAGCTCAGTTTTTTCAACACGCTCATGTACTCCCAGCAGGCTCTTATTATCCCCAGAAAACGACGGGATTATAACCGAATAGTTACAGTCATTTAAACGCTTGTGTGTGAAGTGTTAAGCAATCTGCAAACAAAGTGGCAGAGCGGGAAGGTGTGATCCCACATAAAAAAACCCGGCATGCGCCGGGTTTCGTGAGGTTGAACAAGAGCAGGGCACGCTGATTGCCCAGGCGCCCCTCGCGTGTCGTCAATCCCAGTTCAGGATCACCTTGCCGGACTTGCCCGAGCCCATGGCTTCGAAGCCCTGCTGGAAGTCATCGATATGGAAATGGTGGGTGATGATGGGGCTGAGATCCAGGCCAGACTGGATGAGGCTTGCCATCTTGTACCAGGTTTCGAACATTTCGCGGCCGTAGATCCCCTTGATGAAGAGTCCCTTGAAAATCACCTTGCCCCAGTCGATGGCCATGGTGGAGGGAGGAATGCCGAGCATGGCGATTTTGCCGCCGTGGTTCATCTTGTCGATCATGTCCTGGAAGGCGCTGGGCACCCCGGACATCTCCAGCCCCACATCGAACCCTTCGGTCATGCCGAGATCTTCCATGACATCGGAGAGCTTCTCCTTGGCCACGTTGACGGCACGGGTGGCGCCCATCTTGCGGGCCAGTTCCAGCCGGTATTCGTTGACGTCGGTGATCACCACGTGACGGGCGCCAACGTGACGGCAGACGGCAGCGGCCATGATGCCGATGGGGCCTGCACCGGTGATGAGCACGTCTTCACCCACCAGGTCGAAGGAGAGGGCGGTGTGCACGGCGTTGCCGAACGGATCGAAGATGGCGGCCAGCTCATCGGGGATGTTGTCCGGCAGCTTGAAGGCGTTGAAGGCCGGGATCACCAGGTACTCGGCGAAGGAACCCGGGCGGTTCACACCCACACCAATGGTGTTGCGGCACAGGTGGGTGCGACCGGCACGGCAGTTGCGGCAGTGGCCGCAGGTGATGTGGCCTTCGCCGGAGACGCGATCGCCGATGGCGAAGCCGCGCACTTCCTGGCCGACGGCGACCACCTCTCCCACATACTCGTGCCCCACCACCATGGGGACGGGAATGGTCTTCTGGGCCCACTCGTCCCAGTTGTAGATGTGCATGTCGGTGCCGCAGATGGCGGTCTTGCGGATCTTGATGAGCAGATCGTTGTGGCCGAGTTCGGGAGCCGGGACATCGGTCATCCAGATGCCGACTTCGGATTTGAGTTTGGAGAGTGCTTTCATGACAGATTCCTCACGGCGCCATGCCGGGTACAGAGGGTAATAAAATGGGGCCCAACCTTGGCCCCCGTTTTAATCAGCCAGCCAAGTGATCAAATCACACCGAGCTCGCGACCGATGCGAATGAAGGCATCGATCGCCTTGTCCAGTTGCTCCCGGGTATGGGCGGCGGACATCTGGGTCCGGATGCGCGCCTGACCCTTGGGTACCACGGGGAAGGAGAAGCCCACCACGTAGATACCGGCGTCCAGCATGCGGCTCGCCATCTCGGCGGCCAGTTTGGCATCCCCCAGCATGACCGGAATGATGGCGTGATCGGCACCGGCCAGGGTAAAGCCGGCGGCGCTCATGCGCTCGCGGAAGTAGGCACTGTTCTCCTTGAGGCGGGCACGCAGGTCGTGACCCTCGGCCAGCATGTCGATCACCTTGATGGTGGCCGAGACGATGGAGGGTGCCAGGGAGTTGGAGAAGAGGTAGGGACGGGAGCGCTGACGCAACCAGTCGATCACCTCTTTCTTGCCGGATGTGTAGCCACCGGACGCGCCACCCAGCGCCTTGCCCAGGGTACCGGTGATGATGTCGACCCGTTCAATCACCTCGCAGTATTCGTGGGTACCGCGGCCGTTCTCGCCGATGAAGCCGACGGCGTGGGAGTCATCCACCATCACCAGCGCGTCGTACTTGTCGGCCAGATCGCAGATGGATTTGAGGTCGGCGATGACGCCATCCATGGAGAAGACGCCGTCGGTGGCGATCAGCTTGAAGCGGGCGCCGTCGGCATCGGCCTGCTTGAGCTGGGCTTCCAGTTCGGCCATGTCGTTGTTGGCGTAGCGATAGCGCCTGGCCTTGCACAACCGCACCCCATCGATGATGGAGGCATGGTTGAGGGCGTCGGAGATGATGGCGTCTTCGGCACCGAAAAGGGTCTCGAACAGACCGCCGTTGGCGTCGAAGCAGGAGGAGTAGAGGATGCTGTCTTCGGTGCCGAGGAAGGCGGACAGCTTCTGCTCCAGCGCCTTGTGCTGGTCCTGGGTACCGCAGATGAAGCGCACGGAGGCCATGCCGAAGCCGTGGCTCTCGAGCCCCTGATGGGCGGCGGCAATCAGGTCGGGGTGGTTGGCCAGCCCCAGGTAGTTGTTGGCACAGAAGTTCAGTACCTGCTCGCCGCCCACCGCAATCTGGGCCTGCTGGGCCGAGGTGATGATGCGCTCCTGCTTGTATAGCCCTTCCGCCTTGACCTGTTCGAGCTGTTCGGTCAGGTGACGATAGAATCCGTTAGACATCCTCGGTCCTCATTGCTGTATCGACTGTGTTATCAGGATCCCGGGCCGTGCAACCCGTACGGTTCGGCGTTGTCACGGTCGCGACGAAACGCCGACAGACCCTAGAATGGGCAACATTTTACTGTAATCCCTGCGTATAAATTCAAATTTTTATGCTGATAATCAACAATTGTGAAACAGATCTCACCCGGCTGGTTGGGCCAGTTGGAGATAATGTTGCTCCAGTTGATGTATCTGGGGGGCCACTTGTGGCTGCACGTAGGGGCGCAGCAAAAACAGCACCCGCAAGACCCCCTGGTAGAGCAGGGGCTTGGTGATGCGGGTGGCCGGGGCCTGGGCGATCTGGAACGGGATCCAGCAGGTGACGACCATCTTGATGGTCTGACCGAGATCCGGCAGGTCTTCATCGCTGACGGCGATGATACCGCCTTCGCGCAGGCTTCTGAGCAGCGTCTCCACGGTGGCACGGAGCTGCTCCTGTGCCTTGAGGTATTTCTGCTGCAGAAGCTCGTCGCGACTCAGGATGTCCGGCAGGTTCGCGTAGAAGAAGCGGAACTGCCACATCAAATAAAAGATGGCATCCAGGTAGCCCATCAGATCCTCCAGCCGGATCTCGCTGCTGCGGATCGGAGTGAAGCTGTCGCTCAGGTGGCGGGCGTACTGATCGAAGATGGAGTGGATGATGTCTTCTTTGTTTCTGAAGTGGTAGTAAAGGTTGCCCGGGCTGATGCCAAGGTGTGCGGCAATGTGGTTGGTGGTGATGTTGCGCTCGCCCTGATCGTTGAACAGCTCGGTGGCGCTGTGGATGATCCTGTCTCTGGTCTTCATCGCTGGTCCCTCTGCCGGGCCCGAAGGGGAAAAGTCATCGAGGTCGAATCCCCTTGCGGCCCGTGATAAACTTTTCGGCAATTTCAAATTGGCCCACTATACACAGCTTTAACAGGCAGTCACACGGGGCCACAACGTACGCGAGGCAAACTCCATGATCGTAGTAACTGGCGGTGCTGGCTTTATCGGCAGCAATCTGGTCAAGCAGCTGAACGCTCAAGGACGGACCGATATCGTGGTCATCGATGACCTGACCGACGGCACCAAGTTCGTCAACCTGGTCGACCTCACCATCGCCGACTACATGGACAAGGACGAGTTCCAGGCGCGGATCGTCTCCGGTGACGAATTCGAGGAGTGGGATGACGGCATCGAGGTGATCTTCCACGAAGGCGCCTGCTCCGCGACCACCGAGTGGAACGGCAAGTTCATCATGGAGGTCAACTACGAGTACTCCAAGGATCTGTTCCACTACTGCATCGAGCGGGAAATCCCCTTCATCTACGCCTCTTCCGCCGCGACCTATGGCGGGCGCAACGACAACTTCATCGAAGATCCCCGGTTCGAGCAGCCCCTCAACGTCTACGGCTACTCCAAGCAGCTGTTCGATCAGTACGTGCGTCGCTGGATGCCGGAGATCAACTCCCAGGTGGTGGGTCTCAAGTACTTCAACGTCTATGGTCCCCGCGAGCAGCACAAGGGCTCCATGGCGTCCGTGGCCTTCCACCTCAATACCCAGGTGAAGCAGGGTGACAATCCCAAGCTGTTCGAGGGCTGTGACGGCTTCCCGGATGGCGGCCAGATGCGCGACTTCATCTACGTGGACGACGTCTGCAAGGTGAACCTCTGGTTCTGGCAGAATCCGCAGCACTCCGGCATCTTCAACTGCGGCACCGGCCGTGCCGAGCCGTTCCAGAACGTGGCGGAAGCCGTGATCAGGCATCACCAGAAAGGCGCCATCGAATACATTCCCTTCCCGGATCACCTCAAGGGTCGCTACCAGAGCTTCACCCAGGCGGATCTCACCAAGTTGCGCGGCGTCGGCTATGACGGCGAGTTCAAGACTGTGGCCGAAGGCGTGGCCGATTACATGGCCTGGTTGAACCGATGAACGCTCCGGCAAATGTGGTTGCGCCGGGTAGTGTATTGCAGATCTGCCTTTCTCAGGGTTGGGGGGGGTTGGAGATGTACCCTATCCGGGTCGGCAAGGGGCTGGTAGAGCGAGGTTGGCGTGTGTTCGGGTTGGCACTGGCAGGTAGTCGAGTTGCCTCAGATATGAAGGCCGCTGGTTTTGAGGTGTTTGAGGCGGCATCACGCAATCAGGCCATCTTGCGCCTGCCTGCGCTGCTGCGCTGGATGAAGCAAAGCGGCATCCAGATCGTGCACTGCCACAAGTCCAGCGATCTGCTGTTGGCCGCATTACTTGGCACTATTTCCTCGTTTCGCCTCATTTTCACCGAGCATATGGGCTCGAAACGGCCGAAGAAGGATCCACTGCATCGCTGGATCTACGGCAAGGTCGATAGGGTGCTCTCCATCAGCGACGAGACACTGAGGCGCAATCGCGCCGCCTTGCCGCTCCCCGCAGAGCGTATTCAGCGGCTGTGGCTGGGCACCGAGTTGACCTCTTGCGAGGAAGAGCCAGCCCTTATTCGCGGTGAGCTGGGTATTCCCACTGGCCCGCTGATCGGGATGGTCGGCCGTTTCAGTCCCGGCAAGGGGCAGCGTGAGCTGCTTGAGGCCTTTGCCCTGCTGCGTACCGAATTCCCCGACCTTCAACTGCTGCTGGTGGGGGGGACGCTTGCCACCGAGGGGGCTGATGAGCCCTTCGTCACTGAGCTGGAGTGCGACATTACCCAGCGGCAACTCGGTGGTGTCGTGCATTTTTCCGGCTTCCGGCGAGATACCGCCCGTATGTTGCAGGCGATGGATGTGGTGGTCATTCCTTCTCATAACGAGGCATTTGGCCTCACCGTGATCGAGGCGATGGCCGCCGGTAAACCGATCGTCGGGGCCACTACCGGTGCCGTGCCAGAGGTGCTTGGTGGTGTGGGTTTATTGGCCGAGCCATTGCAACCGCAAGTTATCGCTGCGCAGATCAAGGTACTGCTGCGAGATCCTGAATTAAGTGATCGCCTGGGGAAATTGGCTCGCGAGCGGGCCGAGCAAGAATTTGATATGTCTCAGCATCTGAAAGCCTTGTGTATGCACTATCGGCAAAGATGACTTTTCTAGGAATACACTTTCATGATATTGGCGAGCCCTATTATTTTGCCGTTGCGTATAAATATTCTTCACAACCTGGTTCAGGTGTCTGCATTTTTATTTGGCGCATTAGCATTAACCATTCCCAGTGGGTATTCCTACGGGCCTGCTATATTACTACTAGCAAGTATCACAGTTTGTTGGCGGCCATTTTATTGGGTGAATATGCCAAGGGAAGTAAAAATATTGGCATTGATTTTTTTCGCTTACGTTTTTGTGCAAGGCCTCTCTATATGGCTGGATGATGGCAAGTTACGTGAATTCGATCGTCCCAGTCGTGTCCTAATGGCGGCAATTACCTTACCTTTGCTCTCTCGGTATCCTGTTCGTCTCGTTAGCCTGATTTTTGGGGTTGCAGTGGGGGCTTGTATTGCTGGCTCCATCGCGATTTACGATAAGTTCTATCTAGGAATGGAAAGAGCATTTGGCGATATCATGCCTATTCAGGCTGGCAACATCAGCATGGCACCTGGCTCCCGGTCGCCATGTTCGAGAAGCACCTCAAGCTGATGAAGTGGCTGGGCTACGAGACGCTGACATTTGCCGACCTGGCGGAGAACGGGTTCATCCACCGGCTGCAGTACGGCAAGAAGTACCTGATGATCACCGTGGACGACGGCTATCGGGACAACCTCACCCGCATGCTGCCGCTGCTGGAAAAGTATGGCTACAAGGCGGTGGTCTATGTGGTGACCGGTGAGGATCACAATCGCTGGGATGTGGAGCACCCGACCCACCCCGATACCCCGGTGACCCTGATGACCCCGGAGGAGATCAAGGCGCTGGTGGCCTCCGGTCATGTGGAGATCGGGGGCCATACCCTGACTCACCCCCGCCTGAGTACGCTCCCCCCAGAGGAGCAGGCCCACCAGATCCAGGCCAACAAGGCCTGGCTGGAGCAGCTGCTCGGCCATCCCCTGATCTCGTTTGCCTATCCTTACGGGGATCTGAACGACAGTGCAAAATCCCAGGCCGTTGCCGCCGGTTATCGCTATGCTGTGGCCACCAACAGCGGCCCCAGAGCCATGCACCGGGATCCGTTCCAGATCCGCCGGATCGCCATCTTCCCCCGCACAGACATGTTCGGTCTGTGGCGCAAGATCCGTGGCAACTATGTCTTCCGAAAAACCTGACAGGGAATACACCTTGCTCCGTATGACAGATCATGACTCATCGACGAGTGACTATTTTCTCCGCATCTTTCACGGCCAGGCGTTCGGCAACTTCATCTTCCTGAATATTCTGGGTTACACCCTGTTCAAGGATTCAATTCAGCTGATCGCCGACGTCTGCCAGTCCATCATAGTGTTGGCCACCCTGATGGCCTTCTATGTGGAGAGGGCCTTCTTTACAAGGAACAGGATCTTTCAACTGCTCTGTCTGGCCTTGGTGGTACAGAGCCTGAGCTGGGTCGCATCCAGACAGTTCGTGCCCGACTATGCCCTCAAATACCCTTCTGTGAAGTCGATGGCATACCTCTTCTTCTTCCTTGGTCTCGCCTACTGGCTGAAGGGGGACCCGCGCCGCATCGTCATCACCCTGCTGACCTTCTGCCTCGGTGTCATTTTCACCTTTGCCTATCACTCCTCCTTCTTCTCCATCGTCGAGACAGGTCTTGATGGGGCCAGGGTAGATTTCAATTACCGCAATGCACAGCACGGCTCCCTGATCGCGGGTGCCTGCTTCCTGTTTTTTGTGCTCTTGTTGCTTACCTCGAAATTCAGGAAGCTGTCGCTGGGCAATGCCGGGATCCTGCTCGGCATCCTGTTGTTCGGGGTCTTCTCCGTCATTCTGCAGTCCCGTCAGTCCTGGCTGGCGATCTCGGCTTCGCTGGCCATCCTCCCCTTGCTGGGGGGAGGAGAGCACTGGCCAAGGCGCAAGGTGGTGTTGACCTACGCCATCTTGCTGATGACCATGCTGGCGCTTTATCAGGTTTCGTTCATCCGGGAGCGGTTGCTGGCCGGCTTCGTGCATCAGGGGGATGTGCATGCCATCCTGACGGGTAACTGGAACGAGGTACGGGACTTCAGCATCGGGGTGCGATTGAAGACCTGGCTGGAGGCCATCCAGTGGTTCCTGGCTCACCCCTTCTTCGGGACAGGCTATGGTAGCCAGTCGTTGGTGATCACCCTCTCCAAGACGCTGCCTGACTACATTACCCGGGAGTTTCGTCACCTGCACAACTCCAACATGGAAACACTGGTGTGCTGGGGGGTAGCCGGTTTCCTGGTGTTGTATGGCACGCTCTTCTCGGTGCTCCGCCAGGTGCTGTGCTGTCCGGTTTCGTCCCGTTTCATCAAGATGCTGGCCATCTCCTTCATCCTCTATTGGCTCATCATCAACAACTTCGAATCATTCTTCTACATGCGTTCCGGGCAGTGGGTATTCAGCGTCTTCATGGGCGCCATCTACTCGACCGCATTGCATTGGGAACTGAACAGGCTTGGAAAGGAAGGTCATGAAAATTTACGTCATTAGTCTGGACAGGGCTGTCGAGCGGCGCAGTCGTGTCGAGTCTGTGCTCTCTGCCAGAGGCATCCCCTTCGAATTTTTCAGCGCAGTGAACGGCTTTGAGGGGCTGCCCGAGCGGCTGCAGGCCCTGCCGGATGATCAGCACAGGATCCGGTTTCGCAGCAGACCGCTGACGCCCGGGGAAAAGGGGTGCTATGCCAGCCACTATCTGCTGTGGGAGAAGTGTGTCGAGCTCGACGAGCCCATCCTCATCCTGGAAGACGATTTCCTGCCCACCCAGTATTTTGAAGAGGTGGTGGGTACCCTGCCGAAGATCCACGAACAGTACGAGTACGTGAAGGTGGAACCCCAGATCGGTACCGCCACGGCCCTGACTACAGTGGACAACATGCAGCTCATGTTCTGGCACAACAACTCGTGCTGGACCACGGGATACAGCATCTCTCCCCAAGGGGCCCGCCGGTTGCTGGCCCACAGCCAGCGGTGGCTCTGTTCGGTCGACAACTTCATCGGTGAGTCCTATCGCACCGGGCTCATCTGTACCGGCCTGATTCCCTATGCCATCTACAGTCCGCGGGACATGGGCAGCGACATCCAGAATCAGGTCGTGCTGAAGAAAGTTCCGCTGGGATTCAAGTTGACCCGTGAACTCTATCGCTTCTACCGCTTCGTCAGGATGGCCCTGTGGAACATGAAACAGGCGGGGGGCAAGGCATGAGTGCGACCAACAGAACCATTCACGCCATCTGGCTCGGCAGCCGCTTGCCTCCTCTGGCGCACGTGTGTATCGATGACTGGCGCAAGCAGGGTTACGACTACAAGCTCTGGCTGGACACGGATCCGCAGGTCAAACGCTGGATACAGGAGTGCACCTTTGCCCGGGAGTGCTACCGGCGAGGCCTGCTGGCCTTCGTGACCGATTACCTGCGGCTCAAGATCCTCGCTCAGGAAGGGGGTCTGTATCTGGATACCGATGTTACCATCAACCAGGATCCCTTCCCGCTCTTCGAGTCCGTGGCCTTTGGCGTTGGCTACGAATCCGATCGGCTGATCGGCACCGCGGTCATCTACGCCAGACAAGATTCGGCCATGCTGTCCGAACTGGTGCGCTTCTATGAACAGGAGATCATGTCCTCTCCCATGTACATGGGGCCGGAGATAATGACACACCTGGTCTCGGAGAAGCTGGCATCATCAGGGGATACCGCCCTGATCGCCCCCGAGCACTATTTCTACAACTACCAGGGGGAGGCGATTCATTTCGAGCCGGCGGCAGAGCGCTACATGACCCACTGGTTCCAGCACAGCTGGAAACGCTCATCCGGTCTTGTGTTCCTGCGTGCCAAGGCCAAAGGCTGGTCAGGGTATCTCTATGAATGGCAGAAGGAGTTCTTCCGCCTGCGCAAATGACGGCGATATGGCATCACCGTGCTAGACAGTGGGCAGGGGAGCCATGTCTCCATCTGCCTGCTTGCCGGTGACGGGTGTGACTTGACTCCAAAGCTGATCCAGCTGCATCTGTACCTCGCGCATTTCCTGCTGCGGATCCTGACGACCCGTGTCGACGAAGCGATAACGGGGATGAGAGACGGGATTGGCAATGGCGGAGTGTCCGAGGGGAGAGACGATGGTGAGCAGGGGGATATCCAGCGCCTGCGCCATGTGGCGCGGTCCGGTGTCATTGCCGACGAAAAGCTGGCAATGGGCGAAGAGCCCCACCAGCTCCCGTACCGAGCGGGTCTGAACATGGTCAAACACGCTGGCCTGCAGCGCTTCTGGCAGCAGCGGCTTCAGCCCCCGGTTGTACTCCTCTTCCCCCGGTCCGCAATAGACCAGTATCTGGGCATTGTGCTCCTCGATGAGCCACTGGGCGACTTTGGCGAAGCAGTCGATGGGCCAGCGCTTGTAGTGACCGAGGGAGTTCACTCCCATGGCGATGAGTGGCCGGGTCGGGTCGACGCCAGCGGCCAGCAGGGTCTCGCGCCCCCGTTGTCTCTCCCCGTCGCTGAGCCAGAGATAGTAGTTGCGATCCTCCCTGGCGAGGCCGAGGGGCTTGAGCAGTGAAAATCGGTCGTCCACCAGGGTGCTGTTGCCCTGATGCTCGGTGTCATGGCGAAAGCGCACGATGCGGTTGTGGCCCAGGCGCCATGGGAAAGAGTCGAAGCCGATCCGCAGGCGGGCGCCGGAGAAGAGGCAGGTGAGCAGGCCTATCATCTGGCCCTGGCTGTTGATCACCACATCGTAGCGCTCGCGGCGAATGCCCAGCAGCAAATCCTTCATGTAGCGCCACTCGTTGCGGCGCGCCTTCTCGATGACGATCAACCGATCGATGTTGGGGTTTCCCTCTGCCATGCCCGCGCAGTAATCCATGACCAGATAGTGAACTTCCCCGGCAGGGTCGTGCTGCTTGAGGTTGTTGCACAGTGAGGTGGAGATCAGCACATCTCCTATCTGTTTGGTTTGTACTACCAGGTATTTCATGGAAAGGGCCTCGAGCGAGGTCGGGTTGAACGTCAGCGCATCAGCATATCGTACTCCCCTGTCAGATGCTGCCGCTATGGGGTGAAAATCCGATCCAACGCACTGTGTTTGCACATATTTTCGACGTTGTTCGGGCTGGTGGGGCCCGGCTGGCAGTGCGGGAAGATGAGCGGGGGCATGGCACCGCTGGCCATGCCCCCGATGGGGAAGAGTGATCAGCGTACGATGAGGCCGAGCAGGATCCCCACCACACCGAAGTCGGCATCGCTGAAGGTGGTGTTGGCAAAGCCGAGATCCCCCAGTACCGGCAGCAGGAACACCGGCAGGAAGGTGATCAGCAGGCCGTTGGCGAAGGCACCGAGTAGAGCGCCGCGACGGCCGCCGGTGGCATTGCCGAACACCCCGGCCGCTGCACCGACGAAGAAGTGCGGCACGACGCCTGGAATGATGACGGTGAGCCCCAGCAGGTAGAGCAGCACCATGCCCACCAGACCGGCGGCGAAGCTCGACAGGAAGCCGATCAGCACCGCATTGGGGGCATAGGGGAAGACGATGGGGCAGTCGAGCGCCGGCTTGGCGTTGGGCACCAGCTTGTCGGAGATCCCCTTGAAGGCCGGCACGATTTCGGCGATGACCATCCGCACCCCCTGCAGGATGACGTAGACACCGGCGGCGAAGGTGATGGACTGCATCAGGGAGAACATGAACCAGTGCTTGCCCTTGGCGACGCTGGCGACGAACTCGGGGCCGGCGAAGGCGGAGGTGATGAGGAAGATGATGCCCATGGTGAAGGAGATGGCCACCGGGGTATCGCGCAGGAACAGCAGGCTCTTGGGCACCTGCACCTCTTCGCTGCTGTGGGCCTTGTTGCCGAATTTGGCGCCGATCCAGCCGGCCAGCACGTAGGAGCAGGTGGAGAAGTGGCCGAGTGCCACGTCATCGGAGCCGGTGATCTGCTTCATGTAGGGGTGGGCGAGGGCCGGGAACAGCACCATGGTGACGCCGACCACCAGGCTGCCCACCGCGATGAGCGGGATGCCGCTCATACCGCCGGCGGAGAGGATGGCTGCCACCATCATCGACATGAACAGGGTGTGGTGACCGGTCAGGAAGATGAATTTCCACGGGGTGAGCCGGGCGATCAGGATGTTCACCAGCATGGCGAAGAACATGATCATCGCCATCTCCTTGCCGAATGACTGCTGGGCGATGGAGACGATCGCCTCGTTGTTGGGGACGACCCCCTTGATGCCGAAGGCGTGCTGGAAGATGGTGGCGAAGTCGCCAAGGGAGTTCACCACCAGGGTGGCGCCAGCCCCCAGGATGACGAAGCCCATGATGGTCTTGACCGTGCCCTTGATGCACTCGGTCACCGGTTTCTTCTGGGCGATCAGGCCGATGAGGGCGATGAGGCCAACCAGCACGGCCGGCTCCGACAGCACGTCAAACATCAGAAAATTGAAAAATTCCATGGTCAGCTCCAAGCAGATGGAAGCGGCGGCTCACCAGCCGCCCAGACAGTCACAAAGGGGTTAGAGTGCGCCCAGCTCGTGCAGGGCGATGGCGAGTTTTTCTTTCATGGCGGCCTTGTCGACCATGTTGTCCAGCGATACCAGCCGACCGTTGACACCCATGCTGACCAGCTGTTCGGCGATGTCGCGGGTGGCGACAAAGATCTCGGCGCTCTCGCTGCCGGCGGAGGCGAGATCCCGGTGATCCACCTCGGCCGTCACGGCCAGCTCCTTGAGAATGCTCTTGATGCTCATCTCCATCATCAGGCTGGTGCCCAGGCCGTGTCCGCATACAACCAGAATTTTCATGCTCTCTTCCTCTGTCAGGTGCGCCGTGGCGCAGATCAGTAGCGCGCCAGGATGCGCAGGATGTCGTCTTTGCTGGTGGCCGCCATGATGGCCGCCACGTCTTCTTCATTCATGAACAGCTCGGCCAGCTGGGCGATGGTCTCCACGTGGGAGTTGCTGTCGCTGGCGGCCAGGGTGACCAGCAGCCGCACCGGGTCGTTGCCCTCGGAGCCGAAGTTGACCCCCTCTTTCAGTACGGTCAGCGCCAGTCCCAACCGGTTGACGCCGTCTTCCGGGCGGGCGTGGGGCATGGCCAGGCCCGGGCCCAGCACGTAGTAGGGGCCGAGCTCCTCGTGGGAGCGATAGAGCGCCGCCACATAGGAGGGCTCTATGGTGCCGTTGGCCAGCAGGGGGGCGGTGGCCAGCTCGATGGCGTGGCGCCAGTCGCGGGCGCCCGCTTCGATGGAAATGACCTCCTCGGTCAGCAATTGGGTCAGCATGGCAGTGTCCGGGCTGGATAGGATGGCGCCAATCTAGCGATCTTGCCTCTTGATAACTGTGAGCTTGATCCCGAAAGTTAGCGCTACCAGATAGCGCTAACATTGATCTGTGATAGCGCTATCATTTCTCTCACAGGAGGGATTCATCCTGCCCCTTATCGGCCTCAAAGAAGGTAAAATCCGGTTTGAGCAAATAGTCAGTGCCCCGCTTTTGCCTTAAAGTGAATGCCCGCATGCCGAGGAAGGGAAAGGATGTCAGAAGCGAAAAAACGCCGCAGCACGGGTCGGGTGACCCTCAACGACGTGGCCCAGTTGGCTGGCGTGGGAGCCATGACGGTGTCGCGCGCCCTGCGCACCCCCGAGCTGGTGTCCGACAAGATGCGCGAGCGCATCGAGGCGGCGGTGGATGAACTCGGCTATATCCCCAATCGGGCGGCGGGGGCGCTGGCTTCCGCCACTTCCCAGACCATAGTGGTCATCGTCCCCAGCCTGGCGGAGCGCGCCTGCGGTGACATGATTGCCGGGCTGCAGCAGACCCTGCTCGCCGAGGGCTATCAGATCATGCTGGGGGATGCCCAGCACCTGAAGCAGCAGGAGGCCAGCCTGCTCAGCAATTTCCTGCAGCACAATCCGGCCGCCGTGGTGTTGTTTGGGGGGGATCCCGGGGAGGTCATCCGGCAGCGCCTGCAGGCGGCTCGCTTGCCGGTGGTGGAGGTGGGAGCCATGGCGCGCCATCCCATCGACATGAACGTCGGGGTCTCCAACTTCGATGCCGGTTATCAGCTGACCCGCCACCTCATCGAGCGCGGTCATCGCAACATCGGCTTTCTCTGTGCCCGCCAGGAGCAGTGGATGCTGCAGCAGCGCATGCAGGGCTGGCAGAAGGCGCTGCTGGACAACTACCTCTCCCCGGACGCCATCATCAATACCTCTGAGCTGCCGAGTTTTAGCACGGGGGCGGCCATGCTGGGGGAGTTTCTGCTGCGCTGGCCCGAACTGGATGCGCTGATCTGCGTCAACGACGAGCTGGCGGCCGGGGTGCTGTTCGAATGCCAGCGCCGCCATCTGAGCGTGCCGGGCAAGCTCGCCATCGCCGGTTTCGACGATCTGGATGTGGCGCGCGCCTGTCATCCTGCGCTGACTTCGGTCAGGATCCCCTATCACCAGATGGGCAGGGAGGCGGCGGAGCTGATCCTGCGTCAGCTGGCGGGCGAGGAGGTGGCCGGCATGAGCCTCGCCCTGGATTTTCAATTGCAAAAGCGTCAGAGCACCTGACGAGCGATGCCACGACAGGGCGAGGCAAGCATGTTCAAGGCGTTGTGACCGAAGACCCGGTCGGTGCACCGTCGCCCTGCGCGGGAACTGCCAGCCGACGTGTTCGCCCGGTCAATCACCGGGTTGGATCAGAGCGTGGATGCCACCGGAGCCATGACTCCAGGTGGCTGGCTGCACCCTGGTTAAGCTCTGAGCGGAACCACTGGCGAGCCCCATTATTCTGGATAGACTTTGTAGGCCGGTGCACTATCCAAGGAGAATGAGCATGGGTACGCAGACGCCTGATTTCGATCTCGATGATGACTGGGAGCCGGAATCCTGGGAAGACGAGCTGGAGGAGCTGGATGACGAGAGTTGGCAGGACTATGACCCTCTCGACGATCAGTGATTCCCTGTAACGCCTGAGGGCGGGCCTGGTGCCCGCCCGATTTTTTGTGTGGCGAGGGGGGCAGCCCTTGGTGAGAACGGGGCGGGCTGGTTAGAATGAACTGCTCAAATGACGCTGTACGAGGCAGGCAGCGGCTCAACAACGATTCCAACGACGCCAAGGATGAATATGCGCTCACTCGTCATCATGTTTTGTGCCGCCCTGCTCGGGGGCTGTGTTTCCAACTCCGACGACCCTTGCGAGAAGGTGTGGAGCGACGTGGGAGAGGCGGACGGCAAGCTCGGTTTTGCTGGCGATCGGGTGGCATTTCACCAGACCCAGTGCGGGGAAAAAGTGGACGTTGCCCTTTGGGAGCTGGGTCGCCAGAAGGGGCTGGCCTGGTATTGCCGACCCGAGCATCTCTATCTGGCAGGACGGTCGGGAGAGGAGTATCGCGGCGTCTGTCCCAACGACGTGCAGGCCCGTCGCCTGTTTGAACAGGGTCGCCATGGCTGGACTGATCAATAAATCAGCCTTCCTCTCTCTTCTGAAATATTGCGTGAACCTCTTCGTGAGAAGAGGGACCTACCCTTCTTTATGCTTCAGCCGCAGCGGCTGGCACAGGTAATCCTTGTCATTGGCGCTGCGGGCACACTTGCCACACACGAATTTGGGTTTGCGCACAATCTTGCGCAGCGTCTTGAGATCGGCGGGGATCTCGTGACGGCGCCACTCACACAGCGTCTTGTGACCCATGACGTCCTCGACAGTGAATGCAACGGGTGAGAGGGGCAGGACCCCTCCCGGTGTGGTTACTGGTACAGGTATTTGGTGAAGATGAGCTCGCGGACCGCCTTCTTGCCCGTCTCCTTGACCAGCAGCTCGTTGACCTTGGCCTCACACTCCTTGCGCAGCTCTTCCCGGTTCACCAGGGACTTGATCTGTGCGCCCGTCTTGCTGCCAATCAGCCGGATGATGGCGTCGCGGATCAGGGGGTCGTGCTGCTCCAGCAACTTGAGGTCGGTAGCGTCCGTGGCCATCAGCTCTACCGTCACCCGTACATAGCCGAGGGTTTTGCCGTCGCCAAGGTAGTTGGTGATGATGTCCGGATCCAGAGCGTGATAGGCGAATCCTGGCTGGACGGCGGAGGAGGCGGGATCGGTGGCCTCTTCCTCATTGGCGAAGGCCTGTGTATTCAAGAGGGTACATCCCAGGGACAGCAGCAGAATTCTGATGATCTTCATCTGGATGGCTCGGCAGCGACGGATGCCCCATTTTTGATGCTGCCATCGGGGCCGTCAAGCACGGATGTTCTTACAATTCGCCATTGATTTACGGATAATAAACCGGTTTTTAACCTGACAACGGAAATCTCCGGATGGTGAAGCTGTGAAGTCCGAGTTGACTGTTCCCCTCGTCCAGCTCGTCCCGTGGCGGGCGCCTGCAGAGTGCGAACCGCCCGAGGCGCTGCGTCCCTGGTTGCTGGAGGCCGATTCCATGACCCGGCGCCTGCGTCGTTACAATCATCATCTCTCGGTGCAACTGCTCGGCAATCGCGCCGTGTCGCTGACGGTGGACGAGCAGGCGCTGGTGGCGGTGTCGGCCCCCGTGGGCATGTGCCGCGAGGTGATCCTGCACGGTGATGGCGGGCCTGCCATCCTGGGTTGGACCCTGTTTGCCGAAGCGGCCTTGCAGGGGGGCGGTTTGCAGGATCTGGGAGAGCAGCCGCTGGGAGAGCGCATTTTCGGTGAGGCACCGGCGCGGCGGGATCACCTGCAACTGGCCTGTTTCGAGATAGCGAGCAATCCCTGGTGTCCGGCCGCCACCGTCTGGGGGCGTCGTTCCCGCCTGTTTCTGGGGCAATGGCCACTGCTGGTCCATGAACTTTTCCTGCCCTCGCTATCGTCTCATTCGTTGCCATCGGATAAGGAGCTGGAGTGAAGCTGTTAACCAAGGAGCGGGGACTGGCCTATGCGCAGTTGGCCCGCATCGACAAGCCCATCGGTACCCTGCTGCTGCTGTGGCCGACTCTGTGGGCGCTCTGTCTGGCGGCTGGTGGCCTGCCTGACCCCTGGATCCTGACCGTGTTCGTGGTGGGCGTTTTTCTGATGCGCTCCGCCGGCTGTGTCATCAATGACTATGCGGATCGCAACTTCGACGGTCATGTGAAACGCACCGCTGGACGACCGCTGCCCATGGGGCGGGTCGCCGAGCGGGAAGTGCTGGTGCTGTTCGCCGTGCTGGCGCTTCTCTCGTTCGCCCTGGTGCTGACGTTGAACCCGCTCACCATCAGCCTGTCCTTTGCCGGCCTGCTGCTGGCAGTCTGCTACCCCTTCATGAAGCGCTTCATCCCCATCCCTCAACTGGTGCTCGGCATGGCCTTCTCCTGGTCCATTCCCATGGCCTACGCGGCTCAGGCCAATGCCCTGCCGCCGGAAGCCTGGCTGTTGTTTCTTGCCAATTTGCTGTGGACCATCGCCTATGACACCGAGTACGCCATGGTGGACCGGGACGATGACCTTAAGCTGGGGCTGAAATCGAGCGCCATCCTGTTCGGCCGCCACGACAAGCGGATCATCGGCGCGCTGCAACTGGCGACCCTGCTGATCCTGCTGGGGGTCGGGCAGCTGATGGGGCTGGGATCCGGTTATTACTGGGGACTGCTGGGGGCGGCGGCGCTGTTCGTCTACCAGCAGCGACTGATCCGGGAGCGGCAGCGGGAGGCCTGCTTCCAGGCCTTCCTCAACAACAACTACGTGGGGACGCTGGTGCTGCTCGGGGTGATGGTTCACTACCTCTAACCCGCCCCCTTCCTTGATGAAAAAAGGCCGCATGATGCGGCCTTTTTGTTGGGTGTCGACGCCTCAGAGCCGGTTGCCCGCCTGGATGGTGCGGCGGATTTTGTTGCTGAGCAGCGGCACTATGTTGTCGGCCAATGCCTGGAAGCGGCCGAGATCCGGTTTGCAGCCCGGATCCAGATAGCCTTCGCTGCGCAGGGTGTGGATCAGGGTGCTGAACAGCTTCTGGTCGAAGAACTCGGGGGCGTTGATGCCGTGCAGGGTGCCGAGGCGCTCCGCCATCATCAGGCCGTCCGCTTCCAGTTGCTCCGCCTCGATGTGGGGTTGGGCCAGCATGCGGGTCAGCACGATGGCGTAGCGTTGCAGGGTCTCCTGAATGCTTTCGGCCAAGAGCAGCAGGCGCATCTGGTTGCCGGGGTTGACCCAGTAGCCGCCGTCGCGTGCCTCGACCAGTTGCTGGCGTAACAGCTCGGCCAGCAGGGCATCGATCAGCTCCGGCAGCTCGTCCTCTTCATAGCGCAGGAAGAGTTCGGTCTTGAGCAGGGGGTAGATGTCGACACAGCGGGCGACGATCTCGCTGCGGGAGATCCCCTCGCACCGCTCGATCAGGGCCGCCACCAGGGAGGGCATGGCGAACAGGTGCAGTATGTTGTTGCGGTAGTAGGTGAGCAGGATCGCCTGATAGCGGTCCAGGCTGATGATCTGGCCCAGCTTGTCCTCGCTCACCTCGAACTTGTTGAGCTCCATCGCCTGCTCCAGCAGGGTCCTGGCGTCCTCGTCCGGCATGGTGCTGTGCGGGCTGTAGGGCACCTGCTTGAGCAGGTCCAGATAGGTGTTGAGCTGGGCCTGGAGTTCGTCCCGGGTCAGGGCGTGGCGCTCGGCGGCCAGCAGGGCCAGGGCACTCAGGGTCAGGCCGTTGACGGCGGCGGCATCGTTGATGCGGGTCATCAGCAGCTCGGCCAACTGGTTGACGGTGGAGGCCATCCACTCGGGACGTTCCTCCCGGCCGATGCTCTCCTTCCAGGTGGGTACATGTTCGCCGAGGTAGCTGTTGAGGGTCAGCGGCTCGCCGAAATTGACGAAGCCACGGCCATAGTTGCGCAGCTTGCGCAGGATGCCGAGCACCTGCAGGAAGCTCTCCTTCTCCTTGCGGCTCCCCTTGAGTTCGTTGTGGTAGGTGTTCACCTCCATCACGTGCTCGTAGCCGAGGTAGACGGGGACCAGGGTCACCGGCCTGTCCAGCCCGCGCATCATGGCCTGCAGGGTCATGGCCAGCATGCCGGTCTTGGGGGGCAGCAGGCGACCCGTACGCGAACGCCCGCCCTCGGTGAAGAACTCCACCGAATAGCCCTTGGCGAACAGCAGGTTGAGGTACTCCCGGAATACCGTGCTGTAGAGCGGATTGCCCTTGAAGGTGCGGCGGATGAAGAAGGCGCCGCCGTGGCGGAAGATGGGGCCTGCCGGCCAGAAGTTGAGGTTGATGCCCGCCGCGATGTGGGGCGGCACCATGCCCTGGTGGTAGATGACGTAGGAGAGCAGCAGGTAATCCATGTGGCTGCGATGGCAGGGGACGTAGACGATCTCGTGCCCTTCCTGGGCCAGCTGACGCACCTGCTCTGCTCCGTTGACCGAGAGGCCGCGATAGAGCTTGTTCCACAGCCAGCCGAGGAAGCTTTCGCCAAGGCGGATCAACCGATAGGAGAAATTGGAGGCGATCTCGTCCATGTAGCCGTGGGCGCGCTTTTGTGCCTTCTCCAGGCTGATCCCTTCCCGTCTGGCCTCCTCCTCGATGGCCTGCTGGATCACGCTCGAATCCAGCAGTTGCTTGAACAGCAGGTTGCGGTTCGGCAGCTTGGGCCCGGTGGCGGCCAGCTGCTGGCGGCTGAAGTGGGTGCGGGCCACCCGCGCCAGCTTGTGGGCGATGGCCTCGTCGGTGCCGTGCTTGTCCGCCATGTAGCGCAGAGAGAGGGGCGGGGAGAAGCGCACCAGGTTCTCGCGCCCTTTCAGGATCACGATCAGCGCCTTCTTCAGGCGGTTTGGCGCCAGGCTGCTGATGATGTTCCAGCCGGAGGCCTCCTCGCCTTCCCGGCCCGGGGCGCGGCCCCAGAACAGGGTGACGGGTACTACCTGGATGTCCAGCGCCGGATCCTGCTTGTGCAGGTCCAGCAGCTGGTGGAACTCCTGCAGGAAGGGGAGCGGCTTGTTGCGCGTGCCGAACAGGGGAGGCGGACGATCCAGACAGACGTAGCGTGGCAGCAGCTGACCGTTCAGTTCCAGCGGCGTGAAGGGGCCGGGCAGGCCGAGATCCTCGCAGCACTGTTGCAGGGTCATCAGGTCGGTGATCGAGCTGGTCTTCAGGGCATAGACGATGGGTCTGGCCGGATCCAGCTTGAGCTCGGTGATGGGGTTTTCCGGCAGGCTCTTGTGATTGACCAAGCCGCTGACCGGCCATTGCAGGATGGCTCTGGAAATCTTCTGTCCAAGGGACATGTGCGTCTGCTCTCCAAAAAAATGCGGCGTGAGCATAGCAAATCACCGACTGCTTGTCGCCGAGAGGTACGATGAGTCGGCACTTCAGGGCGGGGGGAGGGACAAATGTGCGTCGGGTCGCGACAAATGCCAGTTGCGCCTTGCCTTGGCCCCAGCACTGTATATACTGCCAGTGTGCTGTATAAAAAGACAGGTGCCCATGCTATGAAACCCCTTACCCCTCGCCAGGCTGAAGTACTCGAGCTCATCAAGGCGAACATGAACGAGACCGGCATGCCGCCGACTCGCGCCGAGATTGCCCAGAAGCTTGGCTTCAAGTCGGCCAACGCGGCCGAAGAACATCTGAAGGCCCTGGCCAAAAAAGGGGTCATCGAGATCATGCCGGGTACGTCCCGCGGCATTCGTCTGCTGCTCGAAGAAGAGGACGTGCAGCCTGAAGAAAACGGCCTGCCACTGATCGGCAAGGTGGCGGCCGGGGAACCCATCCTGGCCCAGGAACACATCGAGAGCCATTACCAGGTGGATCCCGCCCTGTTCCACCCGCGGGCAGACTTTCTGCTGCGGGTGCAGGGCATGAGCATGAAGAACATCGGCATCATGGACGGGGACCTGCTGGCGGTACACAAGACCCAGGAGGTACGCAACGGCCAGGTCGTGGTGGCACGTCTGGACGAGGACGTCACCGTCAAGCGCTTCCAGCGCAAGGGCAGCCAGGTGTGGCTGCTGCCGGAAAACGAAGAGCTCTCCCCCATCGAGGTGGATCTCGCCAGTCAGCACCTCACCATAGAGGGCCTGGCGGTCGGCGTGATTCGCAACGCCGACTGGATGTAAGCATCCGATGCGATGAAGAGGCCTCCTGCGGGAGGCCTCTTCAATTTTCATCTGCCGATGGCATTTCCTCCCCACCTTTTCGCTTCTCCTTCCTGTGCACAGTCTCGCCGCACGACATGCATTTCGGATATATCCTTTGATAAGGCCCCTGTCATGGTCGGTGATCAGGGAAGGGGGAGTCGCACCGGGCAGTACGCCATGGCAGGGATGCATGATCACCGGGTCGGTGCGCAGAAGGGAGAGTCGCCTCAGACTGGGGACTCGTACAGTCAGTACGCTGCCGTGGTTGGTTCGTCGTTGGGGACAAAGAGACCCGTCAGCGTGACCTGTTGAGCAAGGAGGACAGGTATGGCTTCAAGCTCGCCGTGGGATCCGGTGCCGGCCGCAGCGCCCGCATCTTCCATCACCCGATTCATCAAGGGCAGTCGGATGACATGGTTCTATGCGCTCTGGGTCTATCACAAGGGAGATGGTTGGACCATCTGGCTTGGGTGCCCCAAAGACAAGATTGTCCGCCTGGTTCGTCTGTTTCGCCGTCATCACGACATCGGATTGCCGGATGAGCCCTGGACTGCCCCCGTCATCCCGCTGCGCGTCCCCCTTAGACGCGCCCAGCCGCAGCACAGGCTGCGGCCCTGATCCCTCTTCCTGTACAGACAAGAGCCCCGCCAGAGCGGGGCTCTTGTTTTGGCGCCGATGCGGCTGATCCATGGCACAGACGCTTTCCCGCCGGGATGCAAGACTAGCCAGCGGCGGGGGCGGGCGGGTTACAATGACCCCTACCGGTTTTGCCCCTAGGGCTTCTAACATAAGCAAGGCTTTGTTTTATATGGTTAAACCACGCTTTTACCTGCTGCTGTTGCTGTTCATCGGCGCCATTGCGGCGGCTTATTACTGGAGTCAGCCCGCGGTGCCGGAACAGGCCGATTACTATCCGGCGGGGCGAGACATCAACCCGTTTACCCTCACGGATGCGGATGCACAGCCCTTTACCCCTGCCAACCTGACGGGACACTGGAGCTTTCTGTTCATCGGCTACACCTACTGCCCGGATGTCTGTCCGACCACGCTGGCGGATCTGCGCAGCGTCTATCCGGCGTTGAAGAAGATAGCCCCCACTAGCCAGGTGGTATTCATCTCGGCGGATCCCCAGCGGGATGACAGCGCCCGCCTGAAGAGCTATACCGCCTTCTTCGAGCCCGAGTTCAAGGCGGCGACCGCACCTCACAGTGCCCTCTTTCCTCTGGTCCGCAATCTGGGGCTGGTCTATTCCATCGTGGAAGGGGATCGCAAGGACTACCTGATCGACCACTCCGCCTCCATCGTGCTGATCAACCCCGAGGGGAAGCTGGTGGCCACCTTCCGACCCAAAGTGGCACCGGGTGAGGTGCCCCACGTGGACATGCAGGCCATGGTGGCCGACTTCGCGCGCATCGTGCAGCTGGCTGGCGAGTGAGCCCGGCGCGCACCATGCTGATTCCCGCCTGGCTGAAGGATCCTCGCCGCCACAGGGCCGTCTTCGTCCTGGCCCTGCCCATGGTGTTCTCCAACGTCACCACGCCCTTGCTGGGGTTGGTGGACACCTGGGTGATCGGTCATCTTGGCCAGGCCTGGTTTCTCGGCGGCGTCTCGGTCGGTGCGACCTTCATCAATCTGCTGTTCTGGTTGCTTGGCTTCCTGCGCATGTCCACCACAGGGCTGACCGCCCAGGCTCAGGGTGCAGCCCATGCCGAAGGGCAGCTCGACACCCTGGCGCGGGCCCTGGGCTTGGCGATCGGACTGGGCATGGTGCTGTTGCTCCTGTTGTTGCCGTTCCTGCCTGCCATCATCGCCCTCGGCGGCGGCTCTTCCGAGGTACAGACCTATGCCGGTCAATATGTGTCGGTGCGGGTCTGGAGCGCCCCGGCGGCCTTGTGCAATCTGGTCATCATGGGGTGGTTGCTGGGCATGCAGGATGCACGCAGTCCCATGCTGCTGCTGATCCTGGGCAATCTCGTCAACATGGTGCTGGATGCCTGGTTCGTGCTGGGATTGGGCTGGCAGGTGAAAGGGGTGGCAATTGCCTCCCTGTTGGCGGATTACAGCACGCTCGGGGTGGGGTTCTGGCTGGTGAGCCGGCATCTGCGCCGACTTGATCCCGGGGTGTGGCACAACGCCTGGCAGCGCTGGCGCCAGTGGCCGGCCCTGCTGCGGCTGCTCGCCCTGAACCGGGATATTTTCATCCGCTCCCTCTGCCTGCAACTCTGCTTCGTGTTCATGACTCTGCAGGGGGCCAGGCTGGGGGATGTGGCGGTGGCCGCCAATGCGGTGCTGCTCAATTTCCTGATGCTGATTTCCTACGGGCTGGATGGATTTGCCTATGCGGTGGAAGCCATGGTAGGGCGCGCCATCGGGCGGCGTGATAGGCCGCTGCTGCGAGAGGCCATCGTCCTCAATCTGGGCTGGGCGCTGCTGATCGCCCTGGCATTCACCCTCTCGTTTTCCCTGGGGGGCTACTGGCTCATCCGCCACATTACCGACATACCGGCGGTGATCGCCGAGGCGCAACGTCAGCTCCCCTGGCTGGTGGCCATGCCGCTGCTGGCGGTCTGGTGCTTCCTGCTGGACGGGGTCTTTATCGGCGCCACCCGGGCCCGGGAGATGCGCAACAGCATGCTGGTGGCGGTGTTTGCCGGCTTCTTTCCCATCTGGTGGCTCTGCCAGGGATGGGGTGTGGCGGCCCTGTGGGCCGCCATGAGTGCCCTGATGGCAGGTCGTGGCCTGACGCTGGGCTGGCTCTGCTGGCGACTGGAGCGTGATGGACGGCTGCTGGCGGGGCAGGGGACGGCGCAGTCAGTCTGAATCCTGGCCGCCTTGCCAATATCGTCAGCGGTCAGAGCGAGCCTGAATAGTCGAATTGTCGCCAGCTCTCGTAGACGAACACCGCGACGGCGTTGGCCAGATTCATGCTGCGGCTCTGGGGCAGCATGGGAATGCGCAGCCGCTGCTCGAATGGCAGGCTCTCGATGATCTCCATGGGCAGGCCTCGGCTCTCGGGCCCGAACAGCAGGGCGTCACCGGGGGCAAACCGGGCCGCCGAGTGGGCGGTGCGTCCCTTGGTGGTGCAGGCAAAGACCCGTTGGGGGGCGACGGCCGCCAGAAACGCCTCATAGTCAGGCCAGCGCTTGACGTCGGCAAACTCGTGATAGTCGAGCCCGGCCCGCTTGACCCGTTTGTCATCCCACTCGAACCCCAGGGGCTCTATCAGGTGCAACCGGTAGCCGGTATTGGCGCAGAGGCGAATGATGTTGCCGGTGTTGGGGGGGATTTCCGGTTGGTAGAGCACGATATCGAGCATGGAAGGATCCTGGGCTGGTGCGAAACGGGCGCCAGCATACCCAGCCCCCGTGTCGATGAAAAGGGGGAGGTCAGGGCATGGGCAGGCGGATGGTGATGACCAGTCCGGTCGGCTGATTGCTGCTGGCCCGGATGGTCCCCCCATGACGCTGGATCGCCTCGGCGGCGATGGCAAGGCCGAGACCAGTGCCCCCGGTCTTGGCGTTGCGGGCATCGTCCACCCGAAAGAAGGGCAGGAACAACCGGGGCTGCTGCTCCACCGGCACGCCCGGGCCGTCATCCCGTATGGTCATCACCCACTCCCGTCCCTCCCGGTACCAGTCCACCTTGATGAACTCGCGGGCATACTTGAGGGCGTTGCGCAGCGGGTTTTCCAGGGCGCGCGCCAGCAGCTCCGGCCACATGGTGAGGGATTCGGCGGGCAGGGAAGGGAGCCTGAGCTGTTTGCCGTTCTGGTTTGCCTCGAACATGGCATCGTCCAGGATGGGCTCCAGCAGCTCCGCCAGGGGCAGCGTCACCGGCGCTTCCACATGTTGCTGCACCCGCGACAGATCCAGCAGATCCCCAATCAGCTTGTCGAGCCGGGCTATCTCCCCTTCGATGCGCGCCAGCTCGGCGCTGTCCCCCTGCTTGCGGCGGATCAGCGCCTGTGCGAGCTGGATGCGGGTCAGGGGGCTGCGCAGCTCGTGGGAGATGTCGGAGAGCAGCTGCTTCTGCTTCTGGATCATGTCCTTGAGGGTGTCGACCATGCGACTGACATGTTCGGCCAGCTGGCCTATCTCGTCGCGCCGACCCAGGTTGGGGATCTGTATTTCCAGGTTGCCCTGGGCGAGTTGGGAGACCGACTGCTGCAACTGCAGTATGGGGCGGGTCAGGCGCCAGGCGAGCAACAGACAGAGCGGGGTGCTGACCAGCATGGCGATGCCCAGGATCTGGATGGGGTGATCCAGGATCTGGATGAAGAGGAACAGGTAGGAGTTTTCGACGTTCAGACCGAAATAGACGTGATAGGTCTGGCCGTGATGGACCATCTGGAAGGGGCCGGCAATGGCGCGCTGGTGCTCGCTGCCCAGCATGGGCTTGGCCGGGTTGTCCGAGTCGAGCATGAAACGGATCACGAACTTGCTCAGCCGGGTGCTGGACTGCATCTGCCCCTTGGCATCGCGTAGATAGATGTTGTCCACCGGCAAGAGGCCCGCGGCATCGATGGCCTTGGCCAGATCGAAATCCTGCTCGGGATCCGCGCCCCGTTGCAGCGCCGCCAGGTTGTTGTTGAGACGGGTGATCTCGTGGGCCGGCAGCGGGATGATGTTGCGGGGGTCCAGGGTGGGGAGGATTACCACCGCGGCCACGACCAGCAGCAGGATGAACCAGAACCAGAGGAAGATCTGGGTGGAAAGGCCGTTGAAGGTGCGGGCCGATTTCATGCCTGCTCCAGCCACAGGTAGCCTCGTCCCCGCACCGTCTTGAAGCGGGGCTGGCCGTCAGCCCGCTCCGGCAGCTTCTTGCGCAGGTTGCTCAGGTGCATGTCGATGGCCCGATCGAAGGGTTCGAGCTTCTTGCCCAGCACCTGCTCGGAGAGCAGGCCCTTGCTGACGATCTGGCCCGGATTGCGCAGCAGGCACTCCAGCAGGCCGAACTCGGTGGCAGTGAGCTCCAGCAACTGATCGTCGCAGCGAGCCTGTTGCAGGCCGGGCTGCAGCACCAGATCCATGAAGCGCACCTCTTCCGAGCTGCCGCCCCGCTGGGGAGCCTGGCTCTGGGTTCGACGCAGGATGGCGCGCACCCGGGCCAGCAGCTCCCTGTCGTCGAACGGCTTGGCGAGATAGTCGTCGGCACCGGCCTCCAGCCCGTTGACCCGATCCTGGCTGTCGCCACGGGCGGTCAGCATCAACACCGGGGTGTCGTGGGTCTTGCGCAGCCGGGTCAGCATCGCGAAACCGTTGAGTCTGGGCATCATGACGTCCAGCAGCACCAGGTCGAATGCCTGTTCTGCCAGTCGCAGCAATCCCTCTTCCCCATCCTCGGCGACGGTGACCTCAAACCCCTCCAGGGTCAGGATTTCGGTGAGCAGCTGGGTCAGTTCGAGATCGTCGTCGACCAGGAGTATTTTGTTCATCTGGGAGTCACTCTGTTGATTTTGCACGCCAAACTGACGTCCGGGTCAGGGTATAATAAGTTTTTACGCGTCGGAGGAAAGCCGGTTTTGAGCCACCAACACTATTCCCGCTGGGTCACCCTGGCCAGCATGGCCGCTGTGACCACCGCCACCCTGCTCATCCTGGGCAAACTGATCGCCTGGCTGATGACGGATTCATCCAGCCTGCTGGCATCCCTGACCGATTCCTTCATGGACATCAGCGCCTCTCTCATCAATCTGCTGGCCATCCGTTATGCGCTGGCCCCTGCCGACGAAGAGCATCGTTTCGGCCACGGCAAGGCGGAGTCCCTGGCGGGTCTGGTGCAGTCGGCCTTCATCTCGGGGTCCGCCCTGCTGCTGGTGATGCACGGCATCTCGTCGATGCTGAATCAGGTGCCCGTGGTGCGCCTGGAGGCGGGGATCTGGGTCAGTGTCGGCTCCATCGTGCTGACCCTGCTGCTGGTGAGCTTCCAGGGCTTTGTCATCCGCAAGACCAACAGTGTGGCCATCAAGGCCGACATGCTGCACTACCGTTCCGACCTGCTGCTCAATGGCGGCGTGCTGGTGGCACTGGTGCTGGCGGGGCAGGGATGGTACTGGGCCGACGGCCTGTTTGCCATTCTGATCGGTCTGTTCCTGGTGTGGGGGGCTGTCCATATCGGCTACGAATCGGTGCAGGCCCTGCTCGATCGTCAGTTGCCAGAGGAGGAACAAGCGAGAATAATGGCCCTCTGCTGCGCCGTAGAGGGGGTGCATGGCGTACATGACCTGCGTACCCGCCAATCCGGGCCGACCCGTTTCGTGCAGTTGCATCTGGAACTCGATGATCAACTGCCTCTGGTCAGGGCCCATCAGATAGCCGACGAGGCTGAACTGGCCGTCCGCCAGGCCTTCGAGCGGATGGATGTGATCATTCACATGGACCCCATCTCGGTGCTGACAAAAGAACGACAAAGCACTCACCCTGAACAACAGTAGGCTGCAACATGGATGATCTGGTTGCCAGAACCTGGCAAAAAATTCAGCAGGAAGCGCAGAGCATGGCGGCCCAGGAGCCCATGCTGGCCAGCTTCTTTCATTCCACCATTCTCAATCACCGGGATTTGCGCTCGGCGCTGAGCTTCCAGCTCGCCAACAAGCTCGACAGCACCACCATGCCTGCCATCGCCTTGCGGGAAGTGATCGAGCTGGCCCTGCGCAGCGAACCCGAGCTGCTGGCCGCAGTGGCCGCCGACATCTGCGCGGTGCAGGATCGCGACCCGGCGGTCGACCTCTTCTCCACCCCGCTGCTCTACCTCAAGGGATTCCATGCTCTTCAGGGGTATCGGGTGGCCAACTGGCTGTGGCGTCAGGGACGCCGTGCCCTGGCGCTCTATCTGCAAAACCAGATCTCCGTGGTGTTCGGCGTGGATGTACACCCGGCCGCCCGCATCGGCAAGGGCATCATGTTTGACCATGCCACCGGTATCGTGGTCGGGGAAACCGCCGTCATCGAGAACGACGTCTCCATCCTGCAGAGTGTGACTCTGGGGGGGACCGGCAAGGAGAGTGGCGATCGTCACCCCAAAATCCGGGAAGGGGTGATGATAGGGGCGGGGGCCAAGGTGCTTGGCAACATCGAGGTGGGCGTCGGTGCCAAGATCGGTGCCGGCAGCGTGGTGATCAACCCGGTGCCGCCTCACACCACGGTCGCTGGCGTGCCCGCCAGGATTGTGGGCCGCCCCGAGTGCGACAAACCTTCCCTGGACATGGATCAGTGCCTCTGATCCCCTGACCGAGGCCGTTGTATGGTCAAGCGCTGGTCAGGCTTTCTGATCCTGGGGATGTGGCTGCTCAACCTGCTGCACCTTTATCTGGACTTCTCCCCCTGGCCCGCCGCCATCGCGGCCTGGGCCGCCTCCCTGCTCACCTGGCCCTGGCTGGTGGGGGCTGCACGGCGCCAGGCGCTGGCCCTCTACGGCGCGGCGCTCCTGCTGCTGCTCTTTTCCTGGTGGCGGGGGGCCAGCCTCAGCCCAGGTGACTGGCTCTTGCCGAACATCAACATGCTGACCATGTTTGCCGCAGTGAGCACCCTCAATCTGGCTACCTCCGGCCTCTTGACAGGCACCGCCTCCTGGTCCGGTCGCAAGGGGCTGTGGAGCACCATGGCCAGCCTCAATCTGCTGGGGGCCGTCATCAATCTTTCGGTGCTCTTCATCATCGGCGATCGGCTGGAGCGCAACGGGACGCTGGAGCGGCGTCAGGTCATGGTGCTGAGCCGGATCTTCTGTGCGGCTGCGTTTTGGTCCCCCTTCTTCGTCGCCATGGCGGTGGCCCTCACCTATGCACCGGGTCTGCAACTGGGCAGCATACTGCCTTTTGGCATACTGGCGGCCTTGCTGGCCATGGGGCTGACGGCCTGGCAGGTAGAGCGACTCGGTGTGGAGACCTTTGAAGGTTATCCGCTGCGGCTCCAGACCCTGGGGCTACCGGTGACCCTGGCACTGCTGGTGCTGGTGATCCACCGTTTCTGGCCCGGACTCAGCATTCTGGCGGTGATCGCCCTGGTGGCGCCCTTGCTGGCCTTGCTGTTCATGCCGCAAGCGGGGCGAGGGGCTGCTCTCAAGCGCCAGGTGGTGGAGCGCTTCCCGGCCATCGGTGGCCAGCTGGTGCTGTTTCTGGGGGCCGGCCTGCTGGCGGCTGGCATCAACAGCGCGCTGTCAGTACTGGACTTTGGCAGTGGCCACGGCCTGCCGCTGTTCAACCACTTCGGCTGGCTGGAAGCCTGCCTGACCCTGCTGCTGATCTTCCTGGTGGCCATAGTGGGCGTGCATCCTCTCATCAGCATCTCGGGGGTGGCGCCGCTGCTCTGGCCGCTGGCACCGGATCCCAGCCTGCTTGGCATGTGCTTCCTCATGGGGTGGGGGCTGGCGACCGGGACGAGCCCGCTTTCCGGCTCCAATCTGGCGCTGGCGTCCCGCTACAACCTGAGCGCCGGGCTGCTGCTGCGCTGGAACCTGCTCTACGGCCTGTTGATGTACGCCGTGGCCTGTCTGATGATGGGGGGCTTCATCACCTTGCATGGCTGATGGTGGCATCGGCAGGAGGGCGGGTTATGCCACGGCGGACGCCCGGGATCGAGGTTCCTGCTGTCTGCGAGAAAAACCGACGCATATTTAAGCAATACCGGGCCGCAGGGCGCATTTTGCAACGTGCTGGCTTGTTTGTGCCGAGCGCATCAGGGTATGCTGGCTCCACGCGCTTGAATCGCCCTCTGTGGGGCATCGCAATTGAACATACAGGTATGCATATGTCACTAGAAGTCCTTGAGCAACTCGAATCCAAAGTACAATCCGCCGTCGACAACATCTCCTTGCTGAAGATGGAGCTGGACGAGCTGAAAGAGCAGAACAGCAAGCTGCAAGACGAAAACCACCAACTGCGCAACGAGCACGTTGCCTGGCAAGAGCGCCTGCGTGCCCTGCTGGGCAAGATGGACCAGATGGGCGATGCCATCTGATCCCGTCTAGACTGACCGGAATGAAAGCGGGCCGCTCCTTGAGCGGCCCGCTTGTTTTGGTCTGCCGGGCAATCAGAGTGCCAGCAGCTGTTTGACGGTCTTCTCGATGCCGTCCGCCGCCTCCACAATATTGTTGGCCAGCATGTAGGCAGGAGTGGAGATGACCTTGCGCTCCTGATCCACCACGAATTCGCTCACCGGGCAGTCGAGATGACTGCCACCCATGGCTTCGATGGCGTTGGCGGCGCCCTCGTCGTTGCCAATGGTGGCCAGGGTGCCGGCGCCATAGATGAGCGGGATCATGGCCGGTGCGATGCAGATGTAGGCGGCCGGTTTGTCGGCTCTGGCAAAGCTCTGGCAGGCCTTCAGCACATCCGGCTGGATGCGGCACTCTGCGAAGTCACACAGGTTCTTGGCGGCGCCGAAGCCGCCCGGCACCAGCAGGGCGTCGAAGTCGGCTGCATCCAGTTCAGCCACATCCCTGATCTGGCCGCGGCAGATGCGGGCCGCCTCGACCAGCACGTTGCGGCTCTCTCCCTCGCTGACCTCGCCGGTCAGGTGATTGATGACATGAAGCTGAGGGACATTGGGGGCGAAGCATTGAACGGATGCCCCCTGACGGGCCAGCGCCAGCAGGCTGATGACGGCCTCGTGGATTTCGGCGCCGTCAAACACGCCACAACCACTCAAGATCACGGCCACTTTTTTCATGACAGACTCCTCGTTGTTGAAAATGTGAGCCAGGGTAGATTGTTGTACTTTTGTATGGTTATCGTTCGACCTCCGCTGGTCAAGTCATCTCCCTGTGCTAGGATTGTTTCGTTTTGGATCCTGCCTCAGCACCCCTCTTGAATTTTTTTCCACATTGATCGAGATCATGATGCGTGCGTCATGTTGAGTTTTCATGATCTCAAAATATTGTTTTAAAAGATATTTTTTGTTTTAATCCACAGCTTTGTCACGGCCGTTATGCAATGGTGCCATTTTTGAGCACAGAGTTATCCACAGCAATATGCCCCACCGGTGCGCCGGGGTGATGGTGGGAGTCCCCTTGGTGTGGTGCGGGCCCTGTGGCATCCTAGCGGCTGTTTATTCTTGGCAGGACGATTTTCATGGCCTCTAGCAATCCTCTTATTCTGGTCGACGGATCTTCATATCTTTACCGCGCCTTCTTTGCCTCGCAGCAGGCCGATCTGCGCACCTCGACCGGCTTGCCTAGCGGCGCCGTCCGTGTCATGGCCAACATGATGCGCAGCCTTCGCAAGCAGTACCCCGACTGCCACGTGGCCGTGGTGTTCGACGCCAAGGGCAAGACCTTCCGTGACGACATCTATCCCGAATACAAGGCAACACGCGCCAGCATGCCGGACGATCTGCGCAGCCAGGTCGCCCCTATCCACCAGATGATCAAGGCAATGGGTTTCCCCTTCCTGATGGTCGAAGGGGTGGAGGCCGACGACGTGATCGGCACCCTGGCCCGTCAGGCGACCGAGAAACAGTTGCCTGTGCTCATCAGCACCGGCGACAAGGACATGGCGCAGCTGGTCTCCGACCATGTCACCCTGATCGACACCATGAAGGATGTGAAGACCGATCGGGAAGGGGTGATCGAGAAGTTCGGCGTACCGCCCGAGCTCATCATCGATTACCTGGCCCTGATGGGGGACAAGGTGGACAACATTCCCGGCATGACCGGTGTCGGCGAGAAGACCGCACTGGCCCTGTTGCAGGGGATAGGCAGCATCGACGAGATTGCCGCCAACCTCGACAAGGTGGCGGCGCTCGGCTTCCGCGGCTCCAAGGCGTTTGCCGACAAGTTCCGCGAGCAGGAAGAGCAGGTGCGCCTCTCCTACGTGCTGGCCACCATCAAGACCGACGTGGCGCTGGAGCAGAGTCTGGAAGAGCTGCAGCTTGGTCCCATCGACAAGGAGGCTTTGCTGGCGGTCTACCGCGAGTACGAGCTGCGCAACCTGATCAAAGAACTGGAGTCTGGTGGCGAGGAGAGCGAAGCCGCAGGTGATGAGGAAGGCGCCACCCCGGTAGCCGCCATCGAAACCGACTATCGCTGCATTCTGGATGAGGCCGAATTCGATGAGTGGTTGGCACGGTTGCAGGCGGCGCCGCTGTTTTCCTTCGACACCGAGACCACCAGTCTCGACTATATGGAAGCGCGGGTCGTTGGCGTCTCCTTTGCCATCGAGCCGGGCAAGGCGGCCTATGTGCCCTTCGGCCACGACTATCTGGGGGCGCCGGTGCAGCTGACCGAGGCCGTGGTACTCGGCAAGCTCAAACCGCTGCTGGAAGATCCGGCCCGTCTCAAGGTGGGGCAGAACCTCAAGTACGACCGCAATGTGCTGCTCAACCACGGCATCGAGCTGCAGGGTATCGCCTACGACACCATGCTCGAATCCTATGTGCTCAACTCTACCGCCAGCCGCCACGACATGGATTCCCTGGCCCGCAGGTATCTGAACGTCGAGACCATCTCGTTCGAGGACATTGCCGGCAAGGGGGTCAAGCAGCTCACCTTCAACCAGATCGAACTGGAGCAGGCTGCTCCTTACGCGGCGGAAGATGCCGACATCACCCTGCGTCTGCATCAGGCGCTGTGGGGCAAGCTCTCTGCCGAGCCGGGCCTTGCCAAGGTATTCAGCGAGATCGAATTGCCGCTGCTGCCGGTTCTGGCGCGGATGGAGCGACTCGGTACCACCATCGAGCCCAAGCTGCTGCATCAGCAGAGCCAGGAGATCGAAGTGCGTCTGGCAGAGCTGGAGAAGCAGGCCCATGAGCTGGCCGGGCAGGAGTTCAATCTCTCCTCGCCCAAGCAGCTGGGTGAAATCCTCTTCACCAAGCTGGGGCTGCCGATCATCAAAAAGACCCCCAAGGGAGCGCCATCCACTGCGGAAGAGGTGCTGGCCGAGCTGGCGGAGACCTATGAGCTGCCGCAACTGCTGATGGAGCACCGTGGCTTGGCCAAGCTCAAGTCCACCTACACCGACAAGCTGCCGCTGATGATCAAGCCGCAGACCGGGCGGGTACACACCTCCTATCATCAGGCGGTGGCGGCGACCGGTCGGCTCTCGTCCACCGATCCCAACCTGCAGAACATTCCGGTACGCAACGAACAGGGGCGCCGCATTCGGCAGGCCTTCATTCCGTGCGCCGGTTACAAGCTGGTGGCGGCGGACTACTCCCAGATCGAGCTGCGCATCATGGCCCACCTCTCCGGTGACAAGGGGTTGCTGACCGCCTTCGCCGAGGGCAAGGACATCCACAAGGCGACCGCCGCCGAGGTGTTCGGGGTCGCGCTTGATGCGGTGACCAGCGACATGCGCCGCAGTGCCAAGGCGATCAACTTTGGTCTCATCTATGGCATGAGTGCCTTCGGTCTGGCCAAGCAGCTGGGGATCGGTCGCGCCGAAGCGCAGAAGTACATGGATCTCTACTTCGAGCGCTACCCGGGTGTGCTGGAGTACATGGAGCGTACCCGCCAGCAGGCGGACGCCCAGGGCTATGTCGAAACCCTGTTTGGCCGTCGCCTCTATCTGCCGGATATCAAGTCCCGCAACGCCGGTCTGCGCAAGGCGGCCGAACGGGCCGCCATCAACGCACCTATGCAGGGCACCGCTGCCGACATCATCAAGCGCGCCATGATCAACGTGGATGGCTGGATCCGCGGAATTGAAGACGAGTCGATCCGCATGTTGATGCAGGTACACGATGAACTGGTGTTCGAGATCCGCGAAGAGAAGCTGGAAGAGTACATCGCCCTCATCAAGGAGAAGATGTCGGGTGCGGCCGAACTGGATGTGCCGCTGGTCGTGGAAGCGGGTACTGGTGACAACTGGGATCAGGCCCACTGATCCTGACCACAGTGATTGGCTAGCTATATAAGCAGAGAAGCCCGGCATCATGCCGGGCTTCCTGTTTGTGGTGGCGGGGTATCAGGCTTCTTGCAGGTATTCATCCTTGAGCAGCACATAGTTGTCGGCCGAGGTCTTCAGGAAGGCGATCTCGGCCGGCTTGAGAGGGCGGGCCTGCTTGACGGGATTGCCCATATAAAGAAAGCCGGCCTCAAGCCGCTTGCCTGGTGGCACCAGGCTGCCTGCCCCGATCATCACATCGTCTTCAACGATCACCCCATCCAGCAGGATGGCACCCATACCGACCAGCACCCGGTCGCCTATGGTGCAACCGTGCAACATGGCTTTATGACCGACCGTGACATCCTCACCTATCAGCAGCGGATAGCCGCCGGGGTTGCTGGCACTCTTGCGGGTCAGGTGCAGCACTGTGCCGTCCTGGATATTGCTGCGGGCACCGATGAGGATATGGTTGACGTCCCCTCTGGCGGCCACCATGGGCCAGATGCTGGCATCGTCACCCAGCTGGATATCCCCCACCAGGGTGGCGCAGGGATCCACATATACCCGTTTGCCCAGTTGCGGGCACTTTCCCTTGTAAGGTCTTAGTCGCAAGTCCATCTTGGCCTCCTTGTTTTCGGCCATTCTAGCAAGACGACACCGGTTTCTGTGGATAAGTTTGTATAAAAGCTGTGCTTGGATATGAATAACTAAAAAAGTGCCGATTTTTGCAATTTTATTGCAGAGGAGGGGTTGCCAGAACGAATTCGCTCCCTATAATGCGCCTCCATCGACAGGGCAAGCGGCAACGCAAACAACCCGGTCGGTAGCCTCGAAAAGCCTGTAAAAATAAGGCTTGACTCGAGAAGGCGGTTGAGTAGAATGCCACTCCCGCAGCAGCCAAAAGCTGCGTCGCTCTTTAACAATTTGAATCAAGCAATCTGTGTGGGCACTCACAGCATCGAGCATCAAAAACAATTTTTGATATCAATGTCTGATGAAGTGACCAAAGCAACTTTTAGTTGCAGCAGTTAATTCAGCAACATGTACAGAACCTTAAGCGGCAAGCGAATTAATAATACCGTCTAACGTGTTGTTTTTCTTGGATTTTCTCTGCCTACTCTTTTTGCCGTTTTTGGATAAATACACCATTGCCCACTCCAACTTCTCTGTTATTTCCTGCCACGC
>NZ_JAGKRI010000337.1:0-863 GCF_017939255.1 Aeromonas sp. Prich7-2 | reverse complement strand
GGTAACCCTAGGGGAACCTGGGGTTGGATCACCTCCTTACCTTAATGATGACGAAGTTGTTGAGTGTTCACACAGATTGCCTTGATTCAAAGTAGTTAGAGCAAAGACCTGGTGCAGTGATGCATCAGCTTCTGTTGTCCAGCCTTTGGGATGGATGAGAGAAAACCTCTTCTGCCGGATAACAGGATGTGAATAGCAGTTTACTGCTACCTGTTGTCTCAGTGCGCAAGCACTGCAAAGCAGACTCGGGGTCCCCTTCGTCTAGAGGCCTAGGACACCGCCCTTTCACGGCGGTAACAGGGGTTCGAATCCCCTAGGGGACGCCACTTCTCTTCTTGCTAACAAGAATGCAGAGTTAAGAACTGATTCTTAACTCTGTTTTCTTCGGCCTCGCGCTGTTGCAAACATGCTCTTTAACAATCTGGAAAGCTGATTTAAAAAGTAGTTCTCAAACATTTGTTACAAGTGCTTTGGAAACTTCTTGGCGAAAACCAAATTTTATTTGGTCCTTGTTGTACAGCAACTTGAATGCCGTTTCGACGACACTTCTTGGGGTTGTATGGTTAAGTGACTAAGCGTACATGGTGGATGCCTTGGCAGTCAGAGGCGATGAAGGACGTACTAACCTGCGATAAGCCGTGAGCAGTCGGTAAGAGACATTACGACTCACGGATTTCCGAATGGGGAAACCCACTTAGCATAAGCTAGGTATCGCTACGTGAATACATAGCGTAGCGAGGCGAACCGGGAGAACTGAAACATCTAAGTACCCCGAGGAAAAGAAATCAACCGAGATTCCCTCAGTAGCGGCGAGCGAACGGGGATTAGCCCTTAAGCATCTTGGAAGTTAGTGGAACGGTCCT
>NZ_JAGKRI010000052.1:0-20096 GCF_017939255.1 Aeromonas sp. Prich7-2 | reverse complement strand
TGAGTCATCCCTGACCCCTTGAGGGTCCTAAAGGGCCGTTGGAGACCACAACGTTGATAGGTGGGGTGTGTAAGCGTAGCGATACGTTGAGCTAACCCATACTAATTACCCGTGAGGCTTAACCATACAACACCCAAGAAGTGTTCTAAGGCTTGTAGCAAATACGAACGAATTACTTACATCAGCTTTCTCAGATTGAAGATTTTGCCTGGCGGCAATAGCGCAGTGGAACCACCTGACCCCATGCCGAACTCAGAAGTGAAACGCTGTAGCGCCGATGGTAGTGTGGCATTCGCCATGCGAGAGTAGGACACTGCCAGGCACCCAATTAAACAGTGATGTGCAAAATCACGTTACTGGCTGCGAGGATGACACCTCATAAAGAAGCAGCAAAAGATTTAGCGAAAGCTAACCGAATGCGGAGCGGTAGTTCAGTCGGTTAGAATACCGGCCTGTCACGCCGGGGGTCGCGGGTTCGAGTCCCGTCCGCTCCGCCACTAAATTGAAAGGCCTTCCCTGTCGGGAAGGCCTTTTTGCTTTCTGGCGTCTGGATAAGAGCTCAGGGAACAAGAGGCAACCGGCGGGTCTGAATCGCCACTTGTCACGGACAACCCGCCTCTTCCCCCCTGTGGTGATTGCGTGTCTGGCATTGTCCCTTTACCCAGGGCTTACCCTTCGCTCTGGTTTGCCTTTGTTCCTCCATCTTTTCCCAACCCTGCCAATCGGCCGGGCTTTGTCGTGTCTGGAGATGAGCACCGCAAGCGCGAAAATACGCTCTGGCCGAGAGTGCCAGAGGACCATCGGGAGCTCATATGCGGATAAGAGATAAGCAAAGCGCTTTTTCTTTCTTCATGGAATATGCATAAGCGGGCATGCTGTACTCAACCCAACGATATGGAGTATCACCATGAAACTGCGAATGACCGCTCTCACCGTTCTCTCCCTGCTGGCTCTCGGTCAGGTCCAAGCCGCCGAGGTGCGGCTGCTGAATGTCTCCTATGACCCGACGCGGGAGCTGTTCCAGGAGTACAACAGTGCCTTTGCCAAGGAGTGGAAGGCCAAAACCGGCGACGATGTGGTGGTGAGCCAGTCACACGGTGGCTCAGGCAAACAGGCTCGTGCCGTGGTGGACGGACTGGAGGCTGATGTGGTCTCCCTGGCGCTGGCCTATGACGTGGATGCGGTGGCCAAGGCAGGTCTCACCGCCAGCGACTGGGAAGGGCGTTTGGCCAACAATGCCTCTCCCTACACCTCCACCATCGTCTTCCTGGTGCGCAAGGGGAATCCCAAGCAGATCAAGGATTGGGGCGACCTGGTGCGCAAGGATGTCGCCATCATCACCCCCAACCCCAAGACCTCCGGCGGTGCGCGCTGGAATTATCTGGCTGCCTGGGGCTATGCGCTGAAGAAAAGCGGCACTGAAGAGGGCGCCAAACAGTTTGTCAGCGATCTGTTCAAGAATGTGAAGGTGCTGGACTCCGGGGCACGTGGCGCCACCACCAGCTTCATCGAACGCGGGCTCGGGGATGTGTTGCTGGCCTGGGAAAATGAAGCGTTGCTGGTGCTCAATCAGCCGGGTACCAGCGACAAGTTCGAACTGGTGGTGCCCTCGGTCTCCATCCTGGCCGAGCCGCCGGTAGCCGTGGTGGACAAGGTAGCCAAGAAGCATGGTACCGAGGCCGTCTCCAAGGCTTACCTCGAGTATCTCTACTCCGACGAAGGGCAGCGCATCATCGCCAAATACCACTATCGTCCGAGCAATCCGGCGATCCTGAAGGAGACAGCGGCCCAGTTCCCCAACCTGACGCTCTTTACTGTCAAGGATCTGGAAGGAGATTGGGACAAGGCACAGAAGAAGCACTTTGCCCAGGGCGGATCGTTTGACCAGATTTACCAACCGGGCCGCTAAGAGACGCAGGCCCCTGTGACAACAGATAGGAGTACCACGATGAACAAGATCCTTCTGGTTCCCGGTCTGCACAACAGTGGGCCGGATCACTGGCAGAGCCGCTGGCACCAGCAATTTCCCCAGTGGCAGAGAATGATGGGTCTGCCCTGGGACAAGCCGGATCTCACGGTCTGGAGCGCCAAGCTGGCGAGCAAGCTCAGGAGCCGGCGCAGCCGGGTCCACCTGGTCGCCCACTCCTTCGGCGCTCTGACGGCCATCGCTGCCGCCAGACTGCAACCAGACAAGGTCTCTTCCATCTTCATCGTTGCCCCTGCCGATCCTGCCCGTTTCGGTATCCCGGATGAGGTGTTGGCGGGGTCCATCAAGGTCTCTGCCCAGTTGATCGCCAGCCGCAATGACCCCTGGATGAGTTTCGAGCGGGCAGAGTTCTGGAGCCGGCAGTGGCAGGTGCCGTTGTTCGATGCGGGGGAGGTGGGCCATATCAATGCCCAGTCCGGCCATGGGGAGTGGCACCAGGGGCTCGCTTTGCTCGGCACCCTATACCGCCGTGCCGAAATGGTGGTGGAGCCTGCTCCTGCCGAGTGGGGCAAGCAGGCCGCACTCAGTTTTCGATGAGGGACCATCGGATTGTCTCGGCACGATTTCCAGACAGGCTGGCAACTTGGCCAGCGTGACTGACTTTGCATGTTCCCGGTTTTACCGCTCCGTCTTTTAGGTCTTTTATGTATATAAAAGACCTTTTTTTATGCTTATCGCTCTAAAAGCCTTGTTCCACCATTGTTAGATAAAAAAGTGCTTAGCAAAGGCATTATTGGTGTTTGTTGTCCCTGGCCGCCGTGAGCAAAATCGTCACATCCAAAGTATTTATAACAAACGGATGTGTTATGCGATTAAGTTCTTATTCCGTCCTGCCAGGCCTGGGGCCAACGCTGGGCTTCAGTCTGCTCTATCTGGGCATACTGGTGCTGCTGCCGCTCTCGGCACTGGTGCTGTTTGCGGTGAACAACCTGAGCGCCGCCGAGTTCTGGCAGGTGATCGGCTCCCCCCGGGTGCTCGCCTCCTTTCGCCTGAGCTTTGGCGCCGCCTTCATTGCCGCCCTGCTCAACAGTCTGTTCGGTCTGATACTGGCCTGGGTACTGGTGCGCTATACCTTCCCCGGCCGCAGACTGGTGGATGCGCTGATCGACCTGCCCTTTGCCATGCCGACTGCCGTCTCCGGCATCGCCCTGTGCGCCATCTTTGCCCCCAACGGCTGGATTGGCCAATGGGTCGCTCCGCTGGGCATCGAGCTTGCCTACAACCCCATAGGAGTGGTCATTGCCCTGACCTTTATCGGGCTGCCCTTTGTGGTGCGTACCCTGCAGCCGGTGTTGCGGGAAGCGGAGAGCGAGCAAGAGGAGGCGGCTGCGAGCCTGGGTGCCAACCGCTGGCAGACCTTCATTCGGGTACTGTGGCCGACCCTGGTACCTGCGCTGCTCACCGGCTTTGCCCTGGCATTTGCTCGCGGCGTGGGGGAGTACGGCTCTGTCATCTTCATTGCCGGCAACCTCCCCATGGTGTCCGAGATTGCCCCCCTGATGATCATGAGTCACCTGGAGGAGTATGACTACGCCGGTGCATCGGCCATTGCGTCTGTCATGCTGCTCATTTCCTTTGTGCTGCTGTTGCTCATCAACAAGTTGCAAGCCTGGAGCTGGGCTCGCATCGGAGGAAGCCGTATATGAACGCCTCTACTGCACATCTCGATCAGGCCCAGGAGTCCGCTTCGGCCACCCCGGCGCGTCATCCCCCGGTGACCCATGAACCGGTCTGGGTCAAATGGCTGCTGGTCACCGTCGGTCTGGGCTGGTTTGCCGCCTTGCTGCTGTTGCCGCTGGCCACCGTCTTCATCCAGGCCCTGCGACCTGGGCTGGCCTTCTTCTGGCACGCCATCAGCGAGCCGGATGCCCTGAGTGCCCTCGGGCTGACGGCCCTGGTGACGCTCTGCGCCGTGCCCCTGAACCTGCTGTTCGGTGTGGCGGCGGCCTGGGCCATCGCCCGCTTCCGCTTCCCAGGGCGGCAACTGCTCATCACCATCATCGATCTGCCGTTCTCGGTGTCCCCCGTCATCGCCGGCCTGATGTTCGTGCTGATGTTCGGCAGTCGCGGCTGGTTCGGCGAGTGGCTCGGCGAGCACGACATCAAGATCATCTTCGCCACCCCGGGGATTATCCTGGCGACCACCTTCATCACCGTGCCCTTCGTGGTGCGCGAGCTGCTGCCCCAGATGGAGGCGCGCGGCCCGGAGGAAGAGGAGGCCGCCATCATGCTGGGGGCAAGCGGGTTGCAGATGTTCTGGCGCGTCACCCTGCCCGGCATCCGCTGGAGCCTGATGTATGGCCTGCTGCTCTGTACCGCCCGGGCGGTGGGGGAGTTCGGCGCCGTCTCCGTGGTCTCCGGCCATATTCGCGGCCAGACCAACACGCTGCCACTGCACATCGAGATCCTCTACAACGAGTACCAGACCGGCGCCGCCTTCGCGGTGGCCAGCCTGCTGGCGCTGTTCGGGATCTTCACCCTGCTGGGTGAAACCCTGCTGGCCAGGCTGCGCAGTCAGCCGACCCAGTCCCATTGATCTCGAATTAACGGTTATCAAGAGAGGCATCCATGAGCATTCAGGTGCAAGGACTCAACAAGCATTTCAATCAGTACGCGGCCCTGGCCGATATCAACCTCGACTTTCACGACGGTGAACTGGTGGCCCTGCTGGGCCCCTCCGGCTGCGGCAAGACCACCTTGCTGCGGATCATCGCCGGGCTGGAACAGGCCGACAGCGGCAGCGTCATCATCCGCGGAGAGGATGCATCGGATCTCCACGTGCGCGATCGCAACGTCGGCTTCGTATTCCAGCACTACGCCCTGTTCCGCCACATGACGGTGTTCGAGAACGTGGCGTTCGGTCTGAGGGTCAAGCCGCGCGCCGACCGACCGAACGAGGAGGCCATCCGCGCCCGGGTCAAGGAGCTGCTGGATCTGGTGCAGCTCAGCCACGTGGCCGGGCGCTATCCTACCCAGCTCTCCGGCGGCCAGCGTCAGCGGGTCGCCCTGGCCCGCGCCCTGGCGGTGCAGCCCAAGGTGCTGCTGCTGGACGAGCCCTTCGGCGCCCTCGACGCCCAGGTGCGCAAGGAGCTGCGCCGTTGGCTGCGCGAACTGCATGACGAGCTGCACGTCACCAGCCTGTTCGTGACCCACGATCAGGAGGAGGCGCTGGAGGTGGCGGATCGGGTGGTGCTGATGAACGCCGGCAAGGTGGAGCAGATAGGCACCCCGGCCGAGGTCTATGACCAGCCCGCCAGCGCCTTCGTGCACAGCTTCCTCGGCAGCGTGAACCTGTTCCGCGGCCGGGTGGCCGGGCAGGGGCTCGGCATCGGCGAGCAGCAGCTGGGGGGCCCTATCCCCTCCCACCTGGCGGAGGGGATCGCGGCCATCGCCTATGTGCGCCCCCACGAGCTGGAGATACTGCCGGCGGACGCCCCGGGGGGCATTCGCGCCACCATCACCCGGTTGCTGCCCATGGGGCCGCGCATCCGGGTGGAGCTGCGTGGTGACGGGGAGACGGGAGGTGCCCATTACGAGGCCGAGCTGAGCAAGGAGGCCGCCCGGGCCTTCGCCCCGGGCCAGGGGGTACGTCTGGTGGCCAGGCAGGCACAGCTCTACCCCGACTACCAGATTTGAGGGCGCGCCGCCCGGCGCGGCCCCCCTTTCAGGCTTGCAACCGGGCAATGATCCCGGCAATCCATAACAAGAGGACGGTGGCCCGAGCCAGCGCCACTCAGCGCAGGAGGCGATGAGGTGAACTTTCAGCAGTTGCGTATCATTCGGGAGGCGGCACGGCGGGATTACAACCTGACCGAGGTGGCCAATGCCCTGTTTACCTCCCAGTCCGGGGTCAGCCGCCATATCCGCGAGCTGGAGGAGGAGCTGGGGCTGGCGCTCTTCATCCGCTACGGCAAGCGGCTGCTCGGCATGACGGAGCCGGGCAAGGAGCTGCTGGTGATCGCCGAGCGCATCCTGGGGGATGCCGACAACATCCGCAAACTGGCGAGTACCTTCGCCAACCGCGACTCGGGCCGGCTGCTCATCGCGACCACCCACACCCAGGCGCGTTACGCCCTGCCCCGGGTGGTGAAGGCGTTTCGCGAGCAGTTCCCCCTGGTACAGCTGGAGCTGCGCCAGGGCAGCCCGGAGGAGATAGTGCGGCTGGTGCAGACCGGCGAGGTGGACATCGGCATCAGCAGCGAGCAGCTCGACAAGAGCGAAGGGGTGGTGGCCTTTCCCTACTACCGCTGGCACCACAATATCGTCGTGCCGGAGCAGCACCCCCTCACCGCCGAGCGGGAGCTGACCCTGGCCGCTCTGGCCCACTGGCCCATCGTCACCTATCAGGCCGGCCTCACCGGTCGGGCACGGGTGGATGATGCCTTTGCCGAGGCGGGCATAGTGCCGCAGATCCTGCTGACCGCCCAGGACTCCGACGTCATCAAGACCTATGTCGAGCTGGAGATGGGGGTGGGCATACTGGCGGACATGGCGTTCGATTCCCAGCGGGACAAGGGACTGGTGCAACTGGACGGCAGTCGGTTGTTTGCGCCGCACACCGCCTGGATCGGCCTCAAGCAGGGGCAGTTCCAGCACAACTTTGCCTGGCAGTTCATCCAGCTCTGCAACCCCGAGCTGGCGCTGGCGGAGATCCAGGCCCGCGCCATGAGCAACGAGCCCCTGCTCGACTATCAGATCTGAACCGAGGGGTGGATGAAAAACGGGGAGCCATGGGCTCCCCGTTTGTTTGATGTTGACCTGATCTGGCACTGGAAACGCCGAGCGGGTTCCCGCCAGGTCGGATACGTCCCATCACTGCGCTGTCCAGGCCTCCTGCCAGTGGGAGCCTACGCCCGGTTCATACTGGGTTGCCGTGCTCGCCCACTGGCTGCACCAGCCGCTGTAGGGGAAGGGTTTGCACTGATAGACCTTGCCGTTCTTCGGCTGCAGCACCCGGGTTCCGGCGGTGTAGGACTTGAGGCCGTCCGGGAAGGTGAACTGGTAATCGCCCCCGCTTGCCGGATCCTTGAACATGAGATCCAGGGTCTGCTGCACCGCGTCACCACCGGCCTTGGGTTTGCCCTCGATCACCAGCTGATGGTGGCCCGCACTCAAGCCGGTCAGCGCCATGGAGAAACTCTGGCTGCCGTCCTTGATGTCGGCACTGCTCTGCCCTCTGGCGACACCGCCGTGGTCATAGAGGGTGTTGGTGATGGCGAGATCCCCCTGGGCCGTGACGGTGAACATCAGGGTGAGCTTGCCGTTGTCGAGCGTGTAGTCGCTCGCCAGACCGCTCACGCTGATCCCGTTCTCCACCGGGGGCTGCTGTTGCTCAAGCTGGATCTCGACCCGTTGCAGGTTGCTGCCAGCCTTGAGGTAGACCGGGTTCTGGCCATAGACGGGGTTGAACTGGCCGTCCGTACCTTGCTGGCCTGCACGGATCTGGCTCTGCTCGGCGTTGATCTTGCTCGCCAGGGCGTGGGCCCAGTTGTTCTTCTGGCCCTGCCCGGCGTTGGCGATGGTCAGCTCGGTCTGGAGATCGGTGCGCTCGCCATTGGCATCGAACACCCGGGTTCTGGCTTTGTCACCCGCCACCAGGTCGATGGAGGGATAGATGGTCCCTCCCTGGCTCCAGGTCAGCGGTGGCTGGGTGCCATCCTTGAACCGGGCGTCGATCAGGTTGTAGAAGCTGTTGGCGGTATCCCCTACCTCCCACACCCCGAGAATGACCTGATAACCGGTACGCGGGGGCAGGGTGCACTGATGGGTCACCTGTTTGGGGGGCTGCACCATGTTGCCATCGATGACGCAGAAGGGATTGAGATCGAACGCATCCCGGGTGAGGGGCTGGTTCGGGTTCCAGTCCTGCTTGGTGAGGTAGTAGCGCCAGTTGCGGGTCACGTGGTTGGCGGTGAAGGTCCAGCTGATGGCGAAGGGACCGGCCTGCACCTCACGCTTGGTCCAGCGATCGAGGGTCTGGGTGTTGAGCTCGCCGAATTGGGGGTGACCGGCCGAGGCTATCTGGCCGTCGGCGGGGCCGCCATCGGGGAAGCCGGAGGGGGCTTCCAGGCTCTGGGGTTCCCACTGGATGGCGCCACACTGGCTGTTGCCCCCTGTCTTGCACAGGTAGTTGCGCCCTTCGGGCTGGCTGATGTAGCCGTGAGCGAGCACGCCGCCACTGGCCAGCAGCGCCAGCGCTGCCGCGAGATGGGTGAGTCGGATATTTGCTGCCATACATTCCTCTGTTCGGTGATGTGGGCAGTCACGTTGGCAGGGGAGTTCCCCGAAACACGGTGCTGCAACCCCGCTATCCTGGACAGCTTGTCTTTAGACCGGAGGCTTTGCGTCCTGGCCTTTCAACCAGTTTGCCAAATGACTACAGAAAGGATCATGGTGCCGCCTGTGGCGACCACTCATCATGACTATATTTTGTTAAAAAATTAAGTGTAAAAATTGACAGTGCCATCTCATCGGAGCAGCGCATCAGCGGCAGATCACTCCATCGGGATCTGCGCGCTGGTTCAGTGCGAGAGGGTGGCCCGGGAGAGGCTCCCGTGGCCATGACAGGTAAGGAGCCCCTGCAAGCCTGGCAGGGGCTCATGGGGCCACTCAGTGGCGGGGTTGCATGCCTGCTCGGGAAGAGGACACCTGGGTCGGTCGCATCATCCTGTCCTGGGCTTGGGCGTTGTCGAGCTTGAACACCGCCAGTCGCTCGTCGAGGCTTCGGGAGAGACCGGCCAGCAGTTCACTCTCCTGGGCCAACTGGGAGGCCGCCTGGGACATCTCTAGCGCCGAGTCGTTGATGCCGCTGACGTTGCGGTTCATGTCTTCCGCCACCATGCTCTGCTGCTCCGCCGCCGTGGCGATCTGGGTCGCCATGTCACTCACGTGCTGGATGTGATTGACGATGAGGGAGAGATCCTGCCCCGCCTTCTCGGACTGGTTGACGCTGCTCTCCGCCAGCTTGCGGCTGGCGTCCATGGCGTTGGCGGCGGTGACAGCCCGTTGCTGCAACTGGGTGATGGTACTCTGGATCTCCTCGGTGGAGTGGCGGGTGCGACTGGCCAGCTGGCGCACCTCGTCGGCCACCACGGCAAAGCCACGGCCCTGCTCGCCGGCCCGGGCCGCCTCGATGGCGGCGTTGAGGGCCAGCAGGTTGGTCTGCTCCGAGATGGCGCTGATGACCGCCGTCACCTCGCTTATCTGCATCACACCCTCCTTGAGCTGGTTGACCTGCGAGGTGGCCTGATCCACCTCGGTGGCCAGCGCCTGGATGCCGTGCACGCTGGCATGGACATCCTGGTTGCCGAGCCCGGCCTCGCTGGTGGCATCCTGGGTGTCGCGGGCCGTATTCTCTGCGTGACCCGCCACGTCGGCGATGGTGGCGCTCATCTCGTTCATGGCGGTGGCGAGCTGGGCGAGCTGATCCCGCTGACTGTTGACCGCCTGGTTGGTCTGTTCGGCGGAGGCGGCGATGCGCAGGGCGGCATCCGCCACGTTGCGGGCCCCCTGGCTCGCCTCCAGCAGGGCGCGGCGGATGGCATCCAGCCCCTGGTTGGTGGAGCTGGCGACGGCGCCGAGCTCATCCCTGCCCAGCACCGGGATGCTGACCACCAGATCGCCAGCCGCGACCCGGGCCATGGCCTTGTTGATCTCGGCCAGGGGATTGACGATGGAGCGGCTGATGGCGAGTCCCAGCAGCCCCATCAACAGGATCACCAGCAAGGTGGCGCCACCCATCCACTCATATTGGGACCACATGGTGGCCTCAATGTCCTGCAACAACACACCGGAGCCCAGGATCCAGCCCCAGGGCTGGTAGCCCGTCACCAGCGACATCTTCTGGGACGCCTCGCCGGACGGGGAGACCCACTGATACTCCAGCCTGCCCTGGTGGCCGCCCTTGCCGAGATCCACCATGTGCTGCCAGTGGGACTCGGCAGGGTTGTTGCCCATCTGCTGGCCGACCAGCTCGGGTTTGGCGGGATGCACCACCACCCGACGATCTTCATCCAGCACGAACAGGTAGTTGTCCCCGTCAAAGCGCATGCTGTCGAGCATGGCCTTGGCCTGTGCCTTGGCCTGCTCCGGGGGGAGGGTGGCGGCCAGGGCCTGGATCCGGCTCATGGCCAGGTCCAGCACCGCCTGCAGCCTGGCTTCCCGTTCACTCATCAAATTGCGGTGCAGGGCACTGGCCGAGATGAGCAGCAGTGCGATGAAGCCGACCAGGGCCAGTGAGAGCAGCAGCATCAGTTTGCGACTCACGGCAATATCACCGAGCTTGAACATAGTCTTATCCTTACTTTCCCATGCGGGTCTGATTGTGGCCGTTCTAGCGGCCGGACCTGATTATTGTTTTTTTAACATGCCATTAACTTTCAATGGGTTGCGATGAAAAACAGCCAATTGAGCAGTTTGACAACCAGTATAGCCAGCAGACAGAAACCCTCGCTTTTGATAGCGTGATGGCGCGCATCCCGGCGCACAATTTGTCTGCTCCATTTGCAAGAAGTGTGAATGGGTTGGCATTTCACCAAAAAGGAGTGGGCGCCCCCGTGGTTGCCCCATAACAAGAGGGAAGTTATGAGTTCCATTGCCAGGAATTATCTCAACCAGCTCAATGCCGATTACCTGCAGGTGCACAGACGCAAGGAGGACCTGTTCTGGTCCACCTACATGGGCACCAGCGACGATCAGGCAGGCTTCACCGCGGCCGAACAGGCCTACAAGGCGTTCTGTGCCGATCCTGACCGCCTGCCCGTGCTGCGGGAGATGCATGCCCAGGCCGAAGAGGCGGATCTCAGGCGCGGCCTGGGGGGCTGGATCGCCTTCTTCGAGTGCAACGTCATCGAAGATCCCGGTGCCTCCGCCCTGATGGACGAGCTGGTGGCCGCCGAGGCGGATCTCTTCACCCGTCGCAAGGGGTTGAAGCTCACCTTGCTGGACGAGCAGGGCCGCCAGGTGCCCGGCAGTCTGCCCGCCGCCAGCACGGCGCTGGCCGCCAGCTGCGACGAGGCGGTGCGCCAGAGCGCGCTCGCCATGTTCCAGACCCTGGAGCAGTGGGTGGTCGACAACGGCTATCTGGCCATCGTCGCGCTGCGCAACCGCTTCGCCCGTGCCATGGGCTATCGCGACTACTTCGATTACAAGGTGCACAAGAACGAGCAGATGAGCCCGGAGCAGCTGTTTGCCATTCTTGACGACTTCATCGCCCGCACCGATGCCCGCTTGCACCAGAGTCTGGCGGAGCTGAAAGCGGCCAAGGGGGAAGCAGCCCTGCTGCCCCACAACCTGCGCTACAGCGTGAGTGGTGACGTGACCCGCCAGCTCGACCCTTACGTGCCCTTCTCCCGGGCGCTGAAGGATTGGGTCGAGAGCTTCCGCCGGCTCGGCATCCAGTACCGCGGTGCCACCCTCACCCTGGATCTGCTGACCCGGGAGGGAAAATACGAGAACGGCTTCTGTCACGGCCCGGTGCCGAGCTTCTGGCAGGATGGGGAGTGGGTGCCGGCGGTGGTCAATTTCACCAGCCTGGCCAATCCGGCCCAGGTGGGCAGCGGCTGGAGCGGGCTCAACACCCTGTTCCACGAGGGAGGCCACGCGGCGCACTTTGCCAACGTCACCGGCAACGCCCCCTGTTTCTCCCAGGAGTTTCCGCCCACCTCCATGGCCTATGCCGAGACCCAGTCCATGTTCTGCGACAGCCTGCTGGACGACGCGGACTGGCTCAAGCGCTACGCCAGAAACGCGGCGGGAGAACCCATCCCCGATGCGCTTATCCAGGCCATGATTGAAGCGCGCCAGCCATTTCGCGCCTTCAACGAGCGCCAGATTGCGCTGGTGGCCTACTTCGAGCGGGATCTCTACGCCATGGACGAGGCCGAACGCACCCCGGCCGCCGTGCTGGCACTGGCCCGCAAGTGGGAGCGCAAGATCCTGGGGGTGGAGAGCCCACGCCCGCTGCTGGCCATCCCACACCTTCTGAACCAGGAGTCGGCCTGCGCCTATCACGGCTATCTGCTGGCGCTGATGGCGGTGGAGCAGACCCGCGCCTATTTTCTGAGGCGCGACGGCTATCTCACCGACAACCCGCGCATCGGGCCGGATCTGGCCGCCCACTACTGGGGACCGGGCAACGGCATGACCCACGACGAGACACTGCAGAGCCTCACCGGCGAGGGTTTCAGTGCGGTGCCGCTGGCAGAGGCGTGCAACCGGAGTGCCGCCGAGGCGTGGCAACAGGCGCAAGCATGCATGGCGGCCGCGCGGCAGCGCCCACCGGCAGGGGAGGGAACGCCCCTCGACGCCCATATCCGGGTGGTACACGGGGCCGAGCTCATCGCCGACAACAGCGAGTCCGAGGCGCGCATGCTGGCAGAGTTCGAGGCCTGGATCCGGCGCCTTGAGACCGCTGAACCAGTGACCCTGGCCTGAGCCCTGTGTCGCATCATGAAAAGAGCCCCATCAGGGGCTCTTTTTTGTGGGTTGAGATGACCTGACCCCATGGCGCCAGCCTTGGATTGGCTGGTGGACAGGCTCAAGTGTCCTTGACGGCGCTGCCCGCTGGTTTTTCTTCCTGCGCCATCTTCTAGGCCTTGACGACCTGCGCTGAGGCGCCCGGTTGCGGGCAATAGGCGACGCCCTGCCCTTGGCAGGGTGTCTGCATGGCGGGTTGACGGCCATTTCCCCCTGCTGGCCACAGATATGTTTCTCCCGATATATTGAGTATTCACGGCGATCCCATATCATGGCGCTCGCTCGCCACCAGAGGGTGGCGGCATTCAGATGATTTGCTAACAAGAGAGCCCAGAAGGCTCGCAGAGGGATGGATAGTGAGAGCCGTATTGCTGTGTTTGCTGGGGCTGTGGCCCGCGTTGAGTTTTGCCACTCTGTCCGCCGATATGGTGGTGGTGAAGAAGTCGAGTTACAGCCTGACCCTGATGAAGGATGGCAAGGAAGTGAAGCGCTACTGGATTGCCCTGGGCCCGGCTCCCAAGGGACACAAGCAGCGTGAGGGGGATCAGCGTACCCCGGAAGGTCGCTATACCCTGGACTACAAGAAGAGCAACTCCGGTTTCTACAAGGCCATTCACATCAACTACCCGAATCTGGACGACATCAAGCGCGCCAACGAGCTGGGTGTGAACCCGGGCGGCATGATCATGATCCACGGCCAGCGCAACAGCCTGGGGGATCGCAGGGTGCAGCCGTCCAACTGGACCAATGGCTGCATTGCGGTGCTGAACCATGAGATGGACGAGATCTGGAACGCCATCGAGCCCGGCACTCCCATCATCATCGAGCCCTGATCCCGCCTGCCAACGCCCGCTCTCATGCGGGCGTTGCATTTGTCGCAGACCATGGCGTGACACTGCCTCCTGCGCCGTGCTAGTTTTCCCGGTTCGCATTGGCTGTGACAAGGATGATCCCATGATGTCGGAAACCCGCCTCCCTGCGCCCGAGCGCACGGGGGCACTCTGGTGGCGCGCCACTCTGGATATGCTCCCGCTCTCCATTTCCGTCATCCCCTGGGGGATACTGTGCGGCGCCCTGGCGCTTCAGGCGGGTATGAGCCCGCTCCAGGCACAGCTGATGTCGCTGCTGGTCTATGCGGGGGCGGCCCAGCTCTCGGCCACCACTCTGTTCGGGGCGGGGACGCCGCTGCTGCCCATCATGGGCTCCACCATGGTGATCACCTCCCAGCATCTGCTCTATGGCTTCACCTTCCGCCGAGACGTGCTGCCGCTCTCCCTGCGCTGGCGGGCCAGCCTCGCCTTCTTCCTGACCGACGAGATGTTTGCGGTGGCGCTGAAAGAGAGGGAGCGCAGCGGCGCCTTCAATCCCGCCTATGCGCTCACCGCGGGCTTTGTCTTCTATCTGTTCTGGAACCTGGCGACCCTGCTCGGCATCGCCGCCGGCCAGTACATCGAGGGGCTGGACAAGATGGGGCTCGACTTTGCCATCGCCGCCACCTTTATCGCCATGACGCTCCCCGCCATGAAGAACCTGCCCATGGTGGCGGCCACCCTGGTGAGCGGCGGGACGGCGCTCGTCACCAAGCCGCTGCTGGCGGAGATCCACATCATCGTCTCGGCCCTGGCCGGCATGGTGGTGGGCTATGTGCTGCACCGGATGAGGAGGTGATTATGGGCTGGCTGATGATAGGGCTGCTGGCCCTGATCACTTTCTTCAACCGTTTTGCCTTCTTCTCGCGGTTGACCCGCTATCAGCCGGGGGCCGAGATGGGGGCTTTCCTCAGCTTCTCGGCCCAGTCGGTGCTGACCGCCATCTGGCTGCCCATCGTCTTCAGCTATGAGCCCGGCCACGGGCTGGACTGGGATCCGGACTACCTGGCCGCCACCCTGCTGGTGACGGTGCTGACCCTGCTGCGCCTGCCTACCCTGGTGGTGGTCGTCGTCGGCATGGGGGGCTTCTTCCTGCTGCGCTGGCTGGGGGGCGTGGCCCTGTTCTGGCCCTGGTGAAGAGCGTGCCGTGATCCGGCATGGCGGATGTCTTGATGGGATATCCGTCCTGTTGGGAATGTCACTTCAAAAAAGGCCTCTCAAGTGTGAGGATTTTGGTTCCACCCGCCACGGAGTGAACCATGTCCTTCACCGAAACCTGCCAGCGCATCGTGCGCGACCCTCTGCTCTCACCGGCCCAGAAGAATCGGGCCCTGGCGCTCGCCGCCGAAAACGCGTTGCCTTACCCCGAGTTGCCTGCCGCCGTGCAGGATGCCATGGCACAAGGGATGCTGTGCGACATGTTCGAGGGACACGCTCCCCACAAACCGCGCTACGTGCTGCCGGATTACGCGCGGTTTCTGCGACAGGGCTCGGCCTGGCTGGAGCTGGCGCCACCCCTGGACTTCGACGAGGCCCTCGATGCCCTGCGCATCCTCTACCATCACGTGCCCTCCGTCACCGGCATGCCGGTCTGGCTGGGGCGCCTCGATCACCTGCTGCTGCCCTTTGTCGGTGAGCTGGATGATGAAACGCTCCATCGCAAGCTGAAGGCCTTCTGGATCTACCTGGATCGAGTGCTGCCGGATGCCTTCATGCACGTCAACATCGGCCCCGATGACAACCGGATCTGCCGCCTGATCCTGCGCATCGACAACGAGCTCAAGCAGGTGGCCCCCAACCTCACCTTCTTCCACGATCCGGAGCAGACTCCCGACGATCTGCTGCTGCTGGCGGTGAAGAATATCGCCGAGTGCAGCAAGCCGCATATCGCCAACTACCCGGTCCATCGCGATACCTTCGACCAGCGTGGTTTTGGCATCGTCAGCTGCTACAACGCCCTGCCGCAGGCCGGTGGCGCCAACACCCTGGTGCGCATCTCCCTCAAGCGAGTCGCCGAGCAGGCACAGGGGATCGATGACTTCCTCGGTTGTCTGCTGCCCCACTACTGCCGCCTCACGTCCCAGCTGATCGCGGTGCGCGCCGCCTTCCTGCACGAGGAGTCCGGTTTCTTCGACAGCTTCCTGGTCAAGGAGGGGCTGCTGGATGAGGATCGCTTCGTCCCCATGTTCGGCATCTACGGCATGGCGGAAGCGGTCAACATCTTGATGGATAAAGAGAATCTGCCGGGCCGCTACGGTCACGACGAAGAGGCGAACCAGCTTGGCTATCGCATCTCGGCTCGCCTCTCCGAATGGGTGGCCAGGAGGGGCCAGACCCATGCCTGGGGCGGCCGCGCCCTGCTCCACTCCCAGGGGGGACTCAGCGTGGACAGGGGCGTGACTCCGGGGGTTCGGATCCCCTATGGCGAGGAGCCGGATCCCGCCAGTCACCTGCTGGCTCTGGCGCCGCACCACGGCTACTACCACTCGGGGATCAGCGAGATCCTGACCCTGGATCTCACCATCCGCCAGAATCCGCAGGCACTGCTGCAGCTCTGCAAGGGGGCCTTCGCCCTCGGCATGCGCGAGTTCACCGCCAACGTGGCCGACAGCGATCTGGTGCGGGTGACCGGCTACATGATCCGCAAGCGCGATGTGGTCCGCTTCGCGGCAGAAGGCTCGCGGCTGCAGACCACCAGCCTCGGCGCCGAGGCGAGCGAGCTGACCGGGATCCGCCAGCGGGCACCGCGGGTGGTGGCTATCGAGACCCTCTTGAATGAGCACTGAGAACGGCAGGCAGAAGGGGGCCGAGCTCAGGGCGACGGTGAGCCGCTGGCTGCCCTTCTCCTGCGTGGACGGCCCCGGCAACCGGCTGGTGCTGTTTTTGCAGGGCTGCAACTTCCGCTGCCCCGGCTGCCACAACCCCCACACCATGGGGTTGTGCGATCACTGCGGTGACTGCGTGCCCGGTTGCCCGGGCGGAGCCCTGGCGATGCAGGAGGGGCGGGTGAGCTGGCAAGCCGAGCTCTGTACCCACTGCGACCGTTGCCTCGATGTCTGCCCTCGCCACGCCAGCCCCAAGACGCGCCAGATGTCGGTGGCCGAGGTGCTGGCCCTGCTGCGTCGCTATGGCCCGCTGCTCACCGGCGTCACCGTCTCTGGCGGGGAGGCTACCACCCAGCTGCCCTTCGTGATCGCCCTGTTCACGGCCATCAAGGCTGCGCCGGATCTGGCCCGTCTCACCTGCCTGCTCGACAGCAACGGATCCCTGGGTGAAACGGGTTGGCAGCGGCTGTTGCCGGTGCTGGACGGCGCCATGATAGACCTCAAGGGGTGGCACGAGCCTGTGCATCTGGCCCTGACCGGGCGGGGCCGCGAGCGGGTGCTGGTATCGCTGCAACTGCTGGCGCAGGCGGGCAAGCTGGCGGAGGTGCGGCTGCTGATGGTGCCGGGGCGGAGCGATTTTCTCGATGCCACTGGCGCGCTGGAGGAGGCGTTGACGACCTTTTTGCTGTCGCTGGGGCCCGTGCCCATCCGCCTCAACAGTTTTCGCCACCACGGGGTGCGAGGGGAGGCGCTGTCATGGCCAGAAGCCGGGTCGGCTGATCTGACAGTGCTTGCCAACGCATTGAAGGCCAAGGGGTTTGGGTCGGTGATGCTGCCTGCGATCTGAGCTCTGCGGCACGTAGGGATGCTGTGACCCGATATGACGCAACTGTGAACTCTGTCTATAGGGGCTGTCCGAGGGGACGGCTAGAATGGGCAAACCGTCCATCACCAACAGATACCCATGAGTGAATCCAACGCCCTTTATCGAGTGCAGTTCATTTGTCACAGCGAGCGTTACGAAGTCTATGTAAGAGAGGTGAATCAGGGCCAGCTGTTCGGCTTCATCGAGATTGCCCACTTCGTGTGGGACAACCACACGGCGCTCATCGTCGATCCCAGCCACGAGAAGCTGAAGAGCGAATTTGCCGACGTCACCCGCACCCTTATTCCCATGCACCACGTGCTGCGGGTCGATCAGGTGCGCAAGCAGGGGGCCGCCCGCATCACCGAGCTGGGCAACAACGTCACCTCTTTCCCAGGCCCCATCTACACCAAGAAACCCTGATTCCTGCCACCAGGCATCATTGTGGGGCGTCCAGCTCCCGGGCCAGTTGCAGGATGCGCTGACGGAACCAGCGCAGGGCGGGATCTTCCCCCAGGGGGCCATACCACACCAGGCTGTGGGTCACGGCGCCGTAATCGAAGGGGACAGGGCGGCTCACCATCCCCTGGGTACAAGCCCGGGTAGCCCAGCCCTTCACGGCCGTGAGAATGAGATCGCTCTGGCGCAGCAGGGCGGCGGCGCTGCCAAAATCCGGCAGGGTGGCCCCCAGTCTGCGCCGTACCTGGCGCTGGGCCAGACTCTGCTCGAAGAAGGGATCGGCCAGCTCCTGATCGCGAATGGCGATGTGGCGCCAGCTCAGGTAGGCATCGAGATCCCAGGGATGCGTCAACGCCGGATGATCCGCGCGCATCAGGCAGACCAGCTCATCCTCCCGCAAGGTTTCCCAGACGAGGCCGGGCTGATTGACCCCGGGCTGGCTCTGATCGTGGGGCAGGATCACGAAGTCGAGCTTGCCCGCCGCCAGAGCAGCCAGTCCCTGCTCGTCCTTGTTACGCACGACGGGCATCAGCCCCGGCACCTCCTGCATCAACTGACCCAGTACGGCCCCCATGGGCCAGATCATGCTGCTCTCCCGCATCGCCAGGTTCAGCTCCCCCTGCCAGTTGGCAGGGGCAAATCCTTCCTGGCTGGTGAGGCCGTTGAGCTCTCCCAGCAGGCGGCGCAGCGTCGGGCCGAGGCGTTCGGCAAACGGGGTCAGCAGCAACTGATTGCCCTGGCGGTAGAGCAGTTGATCCCCCAGCAGTTCGCGCAACTGGTTGAGGGTCTTGCTGACGGTGGAGGGGGTGGTGCAGAGGCGCTCGGCGCTGCGGGTGACACTGCGGGTGTCGAGCAGCAGATGCAGGGTCACCAGGTGGCGACCGCCGAGGCGGGAGAGGGCAATGAGATCCATCACGGTTCCACGGGCAAGAGGACAAATGAAAAGCCCCGCCTGAGCGGGGCTTGCGGGCTTAGCCCTTGAGCACGGCGGCCATGGCGTCGGCCACGTAGTCGACGTTGCGGCTGTTGAGGCCCGCCACGCACATGCGGCCGGAGCGCACCAGATAGACGGCGAACTCTTCGCGCAGTCTGTCCACCTGCTCCGGCGTGAAGCCGGTGTAGCTGAACATGCCGCGCTGGTTGATGAAGTAGCCAAAATCGCGGCCCGGCACCTTGGCACTCAGCACCTCGAACAGCTTCTGGCGCATGGCCTTGATGCGGGTGCGCATCTCGGTCACCTCACCGACCCACATGGCGTGCAGTTCGGGCTGGCTCATCACCGCCGCGGTGATCTGGCCACCGTGAGTGGGGGGGCTTGAGTAGTTGCGGCGCACGGTGGCCTTCATCTGGCCCAGCACCCGGCTCGCCTCTTCGGCATCCTGGCAGATGACCGACAGGCCGCCGCAGCGCTCGCCGTAGAAGGAGAGGTTCTTGGAGAAGGAGTTGCTGACGAAGAAGCTGACACCGGCGGCCACCATGGCGCGGATGGCATAGGCATCCTCTTCCAGCCCGTCACCGAAGCCCTGATAGGCGATGTCCATGAAGGGGATCAGGTTCTTCTCGACCACCAGGGAGATCACCTGGTCCCACTGGGCACGGGAGAGATCCACCCCGGTCGGGTTGTGGCAGCAGGGGTGCAGCAGCACGATGCTTTTCGCAGGCAGGCTGCTCAGGCAGTCGATCATGGCGTCGAACTGCACGCCGCCGGTGGCCGCATCGTAATAGGGGTAGTCGTGCACCTTGATGCCGGCCCCCTCGAACATCGCCTTGTGGTTGTCCCAGGTGGGATTGCTGACCCACACCTCGGAGGTCGGGAAGTAGCGCTTGAGCAGATCGGCACCGATCTTCAGGGCGCCGGAGCCACCGATGGTCTGGATGGTGGCGATGCGGCCCGCCTTGACCGCTTCGTGCTCGGCGCCAAACAGCAGGTGCTGCACCGCGGTGCGGTAGTTGGCGGCGCCTTCCATCGGCTGGTAGGGGCGCGGGGCCGGGGCGGCGGCGCGCTGCGCTTCGGCCTGCTGCACCGACGGCAGTAGCGGAATGCGGCCCTGCTCGTCGTAATAGAGGCCAATCCCCAGGTTCACCTTCTGCTCGCGGGTATCTTTGTGGAAGGTCTCGACTAGCGTCAGTATGGGGTCGCCAGCATAGGCATCGACGTGTTCAAACATGGGGGGTCCTTGAAGTTGACTGTCCAATTCGGCCGGCCATCAGCCGGGCCGATATGATGGCGCAATCCAGAGGTGGCCTCAAGTTGTTCGAGATGGCGACAGGGCTGACAAAGTCTGTCGCAGTGGTGAATGCGGGGCCCTTGCCAGGATCCTGCATCCCGTCTGCACGTTCCCCCCATTTTGTCAGAGAAGGCTGCCTTATCGGCATCGTTTGGATAATATATGGATGCATACGGCCCCTCTCATTCCCCTCCCACCCATCCGGGGGAGCCAGGTTCGGCGCCGCCTGAGACAAAAGAAATCCTGATTACCCATGACCCTCAGCCAGCTTCAAGAGCCGATATGGCATCGGAGGGCTTGCCACGACTGCATGCCCCAATTCAACCAACATGCTCTTGAGGTCAAAACGATGATTAAACCGGAAGCAGTATTCCGCAAGATGCCTTG
>NZ_JAGKRI010000336.1:0-353 GCF_017939255.1 Aeromonas sp. Prich7-2 | reverse complement strand
CTGAAATGACGTGCAGTGACGATTAAAAAGTGTGAAGGCGATCCTGACTATAAAGTTAACTGCATATCACAGGCCTATAAGTATTTGTTTTGTAGGCAAAAAACTATTTTTAATTTTTAACAAAATGTTCACGATCTCGCCCTGGCTGGTCAATGGAGCATATTGGAAGCTGTAATCCATGGGCGGTAGCGTGGGATTTGGTGACATTCATGTACAGGATCTTTAGCAGCAACCAATTGAAATAGATATAAAAATGGCTTCGATTGTGATCTGATTTTATCGCCAAACAAAACCGCCACGCACGAAGCCATGACCATTATCGATGCCAACCACTATCTTGAGCAACTTCTCTC
>NZ_JAGKRI010000335.1:0-966 GCF_017939255.1 Aeromonas sp. Prich7-2 | reverse complement strand
AAACTACCCGATGCACACGAGTGTGCTGGAAGGGGTGAACAACAAGATCAAAGTGATAAAGCGCATGGCATATGGATTTAGGGACTCAGAATACTTTTTTCTGAAAATCAAGGCGGCCTTCCCCGGAAAGCCGCGATGAACCTTTTCTTTATGCAGGATCCCACGACATAAGGAGTGTGAAGATGGGCCCTCCCGCCTCATGACAAGTGCCAATGGAAGCCATTTAATCTTTGATTTTTCTACACATTTCACTAAATGACATAAAAGTGGCTAACAAGGTCCCCGCCTCTGTTGCCAACCCGAAGCGCTCGGATAAGATGCTGGAGTGTGGATAGATTTCCACCGGCACTTCTCAGGAACCATGGAAAAAAGGATATTTGACATGAACAGAGACATGAAGAAACAGTCGGGCTTTACCCTTATTGAATTGATGATAGTGGTCGCGATCGTCGCCATCCTGGCAGCCATTGCAATGCCGGCCTATCAGACCTATACCAAAAAAGCCAAAATGACCGAGCTAGTAGCCGCAACGGGATCACTAAAAACCTCTGCAGAAATATGTACTCAAGCAGGGACTGGCTGTAATGGTTTCGCTAGCCCATCAGGTGCAGTTGGTAACGTTACGCTCACAGCAACCAGTTCAGCTAGCGCCCCTCAATATACAATTCAGGCAGATCCAAAGGATGGCACTGTGTTATCTCCTTTAGCTGATGATGACGAATATATCCTCGAGGGGACAGTAAGTGGTGGTGTCGTTCTTTGGGCAGGAAAGTGCGAAAAAGGCGCTACCGCTCAGACTGATTACTGCCCTAACTAATGACCTCTCATGTACAGGACCTTAAGCGTTGAGTCCCTTTAAAACTCCTTCCAAGGTCCTGTTCTGTATCGATTTTCTCTGCTTGGTTCGGCAAGCGTTCTTGGCCAAATAATCAGCTGCCCATTCCAGTCTTTCCCTTATTTCTGTCA
>NZ_JAGKRI010000334.1:0-774 GCF_017939255.1 Aeromonas sp. Prich7-2 | reverse complement strand
GAACAGTGATTCCGGGATGTTGAACACTGTTTCCGGAAAGGAGGGGCGAAGTGTTCAGGTTGAACCGGAATGAGCGTTCACATTGGTCCGGAAATGGTGTTCACGTTGAATCGGAATTGGTGTTCATGATCGGCCGGAATATGCACTCGGCACCTGCCGGTTGAACGGGGTAGATCCGGAGCATTACCTGCGGCATGTACTGAATGTGATCGCAGACTGGCCGGTGAACCGGGTCAGTGAACTGCTGCCTTGGCGTGTTGCTCTACCTGCTGAATAACCTGCCTCCCCTGTCAATACGGCCTTCGCTGGACGCTTACGTATCAATTCATGGGGCAGCGGATTCTGAACCAAATGACCTCCGGTCAAATCAGGGGTTTGGTCACCAAATGGTCACGATGTGGTCACGGTCACGAGAGTGAAACGGGCGTTTCAAATTGCAGGCATGAAAAAAGCCCAACCTGGTCAACAAGTTGGGCTTCTTGTTAGTGGCGGAGCGGACGGGACTCGAACCCGCGACCCCCGGCGTGACAGGCCGGTATTCTAACCGACTGAACTACCGCTCCGCATTCGGTTAGCTTTCGCTAAATCTTTTGCTGCTTGTTTGTGAGGTGTCATCCTCGCAGCCAGTCATGTGATTCTTCACATCACCGTTTAATTGGGTGCCTGGCAGTGTCCTACTCTCGCATGGCGAATGCCACACTACCATCGGCGCTACAGCGTTTCACTTCTGAGTTCGGCATGGGGTCAGGTGGTTCCACTGCGCTATTGCCGCCA
>NZ_JAGKRI010000333.1:0-518 GCF_017939255.1 Aeromonas sp. Prich7-2 | reverse complement strand
GGTAACCCTAGGGGAACCTGGGGTTGGATCACCTCCTTACCTTAATGATGACGAAGTTGTTGAGTGTTCACACAGATTGCCTTGATTCAAAGTAGTTAGAGCAAAGACCTGGTGCAGTGATGCATCAGCTTCTGTTGTCCAGCCTTCGGGATGGATGAGAGAAAACCTCTTCTGCCGGATAACGGGATGTGAATAGCAGTTTACTGCTACCTGTTGTCTCAGTGCGCAAGCACTGCAAAGCAGACTCGGGGTCCCCTTCGTCTAGAGGCCTAGGACACCGCCCTTTCACGGCGGTAACAGGGGTTCGAATCCCCTAGGGGACGCCACTTCTCTTCTTGCTAACAAGAATGCAGAGTTAAGAACTGATTCTTAACTCTGTTTTCTTCGGCCTTGCGCCGTTGCAAACATGCTCTTTAACAATCTGGAAAGCTGATTTAAAAAGTAGTTCTCAAACATTTGTTACAAGTGCTTTGGAAACTTCTTGGCGAAAACCAAATTTTATTTGGTCCTTGTTGTAC
>NZ_JAGKRI010000332.1:0-293 GCF_017939255.1 Aeromonas sp. Prich7-2 | reverse complement strand
CCGCATTACCCTGCCGCCGATTGCGCTTGCTGTGGCGGGGACATGGTGGCCCATGCCAAACCCTATCAGGTTCATCAGGTGTTCGAGCTGCCCGAGGTGAGCTATCTCGTCACCGAACACCAACTGTATCGTGCGACCTGCTCACGTTGTATCGGCACGACCCAGGCCGCACTGCCAGACAACGTCAGCAGCAGCCAGATGGGGGCCAATCTGCTCAGCTACATCGCGCTGCAAAGCGGCCAGTTTCACCAGAGCGTCAGCCAGATACAGCAGCAGCTCAAACAGCATTTCGG
>NZ_JAGKRI010000331.1:0-303 GCF_017939255.1 Aeromonas sp. Prich7-2 | reverse complement strand
TGTTCGTGTTCGACCAGCAGGCTTAGCCGCTCGATGAAGGGCAGCCCTTCGTAGGTACTTGCCTGTTCCAGTTGTTGTTGCACGGCATCCGCCATGCCAGTCAGTTTCAGGTGTCTCAAGCGGGTCAGCGTTTGTTGGGTCATGGGTTTTTTCCTCGTTAGTGGAAGCTCTGGGGGCCGCGGATGTTCTCGTGCTCTTGCGGCAGTTCTGGATAACTGAGCGGACTTGCGGGCAGTTGGTCGCGGCCACTGGTCAGCACCGACTTGAGCTGCTTGAGCCGCACCAGTCCTTCCCGGTTGGCCA
>NZ_JAGKRI010000051.1:0-404 GCF_017939255.1 Aeromonas sp. Prich7-2 | reverse complement strand
ACGGTGTTTGAGCCCGTCAACAGCTTCAAAACCAATCAGACCAAGCTGGCAAGGCTCCAACGCCAGTTGAGCAAAAAGGTAAAGTTCAGCAGCAACTGGAAGAAACAAAAAGCCAAGATCCAGCGGCTGCACTCACATATCGCCAACACCCGCCGCGATTACCTTCACAAGGTCACAACGACTATCAGCAAAAACCACGCGATGATCGTCATTGAGGATTTGAAGGTTGCCAGCATGTCAAAATCAGCAGCGGGCACGACCAGTCAGCCGGGGCGCAACGTCCGGGCAAAATCAGGGCTGAATCGTTCGATATTAGATCAGGGCTGGTTTGAGCTGCGCCGCCAGCTCGAATACAAGCAGGCATGGCGAGGTGGTCAGGTGTTGGCGATAAACCCGGCCTACAC
>NZ_JAGKRI010000330.1:0-573 GCF_017939255.1 Aeromonas sp. Prich7-2 | reverse complement strand
TGTTCGTGTTCGACCAGCAGGCTTAGCCGCTCGATGAAGGGCAGCCCTTCGTAGGTACTTGCCTGTTCCAGTTGTTGTTGCACGGCATCCGCCATGCCAGTCAGTTTCAGGTGTCTCAAGCGGGTCAGCGTTTGTTGGGTCATGGGACGTATCCTCTTTAGTGGAAGCTCTGGGGGCCGCGGATGTTCTCGTGCTCTTGCGGCAGTTCTGGATAACTGAGCTGGCTTGCGGGCAGTTGGTCACGGCCACTGGCCAGCACCGACTTGAGCTGTTTGAGTCGCACCAGTCCTTCCCGATTAGCCAACTGGCAGCAGGCTTCAACCCGTGATGCTGGATACTCTCGACTAAGACTCAGTAGCCCCAGGCAGAGTCGGTATGCCTGCTCGGCATGGGCTTTCTCTTCCAGCCGTTCGCTAACCCAGCACAGGGTGCTCGGTCCGATGTCAGCAGCCCACTGTTTAAGACGCCCTGGGGTCCAGCGTTGCTGCTTGCTGTGACGTTCCGGCATGTGCTCAGGGAGCGTGCTCATCCCCGGGATGGTTTTACGTGGATGGCTCGCGACCAGCTGTTGCT
>NZ_JAGKRI010000329.1:0-1238 GCF_017939255.1 Aeromonas sp. Prich7-2 | reverse complement strand
CACGGGTGAGGTCCGTCAGGCACAAGTCTTTGTCGCCGTGCTCGGTGCGTCCAACTACACCTTTGCCGAGGCCACCTGGTCCCAGTCACTGCCGGACTGGCTGCAAAGCCATGTCCGTGCCTTTGAGTTTTTCGGCGGGACACCGGCACTGCTGATCCCCGACAACCTCAAGAGCGGTGTCAGCAAGGCTTGCCGATACGATCCCGAGCTCAACCCCAGCTACCAGCAGTTGGCCGAGCATTATCAGGTGGCGGTGATGCCAGCTCGTCCTTACAAGCCCAAGGACAAAGCCAAGGCCGAGGTGGGTGTGCAGATCGTCGAGCGCTGGATCCTGGCCCGTCTACGCCATCAGACCTTCTTCTCGCTTGCCGAGCTCAACCAGTGCATCCGGGCTTTGTTAAATGAGCTCAACGAGCGCCCGTTCAAGCAACTGCCCGGTAACCGACGTGACGCATTTGAGCAGTTGGACCGCCCGGCACTGGGGTCACTACCGGTGCATCCCTATCGCTATGTCGCCATCAAAACGGTCAAGGTCAACATCGACTATCACGTCAGCTATGAGCAGCACCATTACTCGGTGCCGCACCAGTATGTGGGTCAGCAACTGGAGCTCCATGCGGGCGATACCCTGCTTCAGGTTTATCACCAGCAACAGCTGGTCGCGAGCCATCCGCGTAAAACCATCCCGGGAATGAGCACACTCCCTGAGCACATGCCGGAACGTCACAGCAAGCAGCAACGCTGGACCCCAGGGCGTCTTAAGCAGTGGGCTGCCGACATCGGACCGGGCACCTTGTGCTGGGTTAGCGAACGGCTGGCAGAGAAAGCCCATGCCGAGCAGGCATACCGACTCTGCCTGGGACTGCTGAGTCTTAGCCGGGAGTATCCGCCATCACGAGTCGAAGCCTGTTGCCAGCTGGCCAACCGGGAAGGACTGGTGCGGCTCAAGCAGCTCAAGCCGGTGCTGACCAGTGGCCGCGACCAACTGCCCGCAAGTCCGCTCAGTTATCCAGAACTGCCGCAAGAGCACGAGAACATCCGCGGCCCCCAGAGCTTCCACTAGAGAGGATACGTCCCATGACCCAACAAACCCTGACCCGCTTGAGACACCTGAAACTGACTGGCATGGCGGATGCCGTGCAACAACAACTGGAACAGGCAAGTACCTACGAAGGGCTGCCCTTCATCGAGCGGCTAAGCCTGCTGGTCGAACACGAACAACTGAGCCGGGAGCAGCG
>NZ_JAGKRI010000328.1:0-349 GCF_017939255.1 Aeromonas sp. Prich7-2 | reverse complement strand
TATGAGCAGCACCATTACTCGGTGCCGCACCAGTATGTGGGTCAGCAACTGGAGCTCCATGCGGGCGATACCCTGCTTCAGGTCTATCACCAGCAACAGCTGGTCGCGAGCCATCCGCGTAAAACCATCCCGGGGATGAGCACACTCCCTGAGCACATGCCGGAACGTCACAGCAAGCAGCAACGCTGGACGCCAGGGCGTCTTAAGCAGTGGGCTGCCGACATCGGACCGGGCACCTTGTGCTGGGTTAGCGAACGGCTGGCAGAGAAAGCCCATGCCGAGCAGGCATACCGACTCTGCCTGGGACTGCTGAGTCTTAGCCGGGAGTATCCGCCATCACGAGTCGAAG
>NZ_JAGKRI010000327.1:8582-14291 GCF_017939255.1 Aeromonas sp. Prich7-2 | reverse complement strand
TATAACCTGGCCAGAAGGAGGCAATATCAATATGATGCACGGCGACAGCAGGGTGATGGTGGTGGTGTGTTTGGAGACAGCCAGTTTACCAGCACCCTGTCTGTCAACTTCCACTTCCCCAAGATCCCGCGAAGAACCTAAAAAAAGCGGCAGATTGCTCTGCCGCTTTTGCCCAGCCCGCTTGGCTGTTACTTGTTGATATCCAACATGTTGTTTTGCAACATGAAGTCGATCACCTGGTTGGCAGTCGTCCCTGAACCGCCCGTCAGAGTGTCGAAGGTGTGGTTCATCAGCACTATCTCCTGGGTCACCGGCGCGGCACTGCTCTCCTTGACTTGCAGATGCACCCCTTCGCTGTCCTGGAACACCGAGAGCAGGCTCTTCAGGGAGCTCTCGCTCTTGCTACCATCGCTGTCGAGCAAGTCGCTCAGATCCAGCTTGTCCCCTTCCGACTTGCTGAAATCGACGATGTAGTCCTTGGCCACCTTGCCAGCCTCGGTATCCCCCTTCAGCCAGGTGAAGGTATCAGCACCTGCATCCCCCATGAGGATGTCGTTTCCGGCCCCCCCGATCAGGATGTCGTTGCCCAGTCCGCCGCTCAATATGTCGTTGCCGGTACCGCCATAGAGGGTGTCGTTGCCACTGCCACCATAGAGGCGATCGTTGCCGCTCTCCCCATAGAGGGTGTCGTTGCCGCTACCACCGAACAGGGTGTCGTTGCCGGCACCGCCGTACAGGAAGTCATCCCCCCCCTGACCGAACAGGATGTCATTGCCATCACCACCGAGGAGGGTGTCACCCTTGTCATTGGTCGACGACTGATCGAACTCGCTGGCGTGATCCGTGATGTAGGCGTGCACCTGGGCATCGGTCACCGACCCTGCCCCCAGCTTGCCGCTCACATACTGCTTGATGGCCGCATACCCTTCCCCGCTGATGCCGGTGAAGCGTACCGCGTCGCCAAACAGGATGTCGTCGCCGGCACCGCCATCGATCCGGTCACTGCCCGGCTTGTTGTTGACGGAGCTACCCAAGATGGTGTTGGCCAAGTCGCTAGCATTGACGCCGGTCATGATGACACCGTCAGAGTCGTAGGACTTGAGATCGTTATAGGAAATGTTATTACCCAATCCGATCGCCTCGACGGTCACCCCTTTTGCGGTCAACAGCTGGTAACCCAACAAGGCGTCGGCCCGAACCTCATCGGTGCTGTTTCGCCCATCCCCGCCCAGCAGCTGGATCTGGTTCTGGCCGTTGCTGCCCTTGACGATAACTCCCACCGTGGTCCCCGACCAACCACCCCATACTTGAGTCCACTTGATCACTTCCCCTTTACTGTTGACCACTTCGAGACCGCTATAGGCCACGGTATTGCCGAGCACATAATTGTTGAGGTTCAAAGAAGTAGCGTTGAGATAGTCGTCATTGGCAAAAGCCCTGTCGATGATCTTCACATCACGGAGCCTAGTGGTGGTGCCGAGATCATAGAAGGTCGGCTCGCCATCGGTGATGAAGTAGGCCAGGTTCTTCGCATCCACATTGCTTGTCGCCGTGCTTGCGGCAAACCAGTCCGCCGCCTTGCTGAATGCGGCCTCATAGTTGGTGCCACCGTCGGCGGACATCCCCTTGAGGGCATCAAGCAAGGTCTTTAATGCCCCGCTATCGGTCAGATTGACGCTGACACTGCCATGGGTCGTGGTATCGAAATCCACAAGGAAGATATTGACGGTACCCGCATTGTCAGTGCCCGCACTGGTCTTGAGGCTGGTAAAGACCTTCTCCAGTTGTGTGCGGATCGTCTCTATTGCGTCGTCACCGATACTACCGGAACTATCAACGATGAAGGCAATGTTGTAGTTCTGACCCGGCAGCACAACGCTGCCATCCAGATCCCCCACAACGATATTGTGCTCACTGCCATAGGTCTGGTCCTGGTTGCCCGGCTCCCCTTCGGTGGCATTGAAGTAGCTCAGACGGATACTGTCTTCGTCGCTGGCGGTGTTTGACGACTCCGAATACAACTCGCGTGTGATCGCCTCCACCTTGAGATCCACCCGACCGGCGCTGCTGCCCGGCACTCGCAGCGTCAGTCCGCTCAACTTCACATCCAGCGCGATCTCACTCCACAGACCGCTGTTGGCGGTGAGGGTAAGCTTGCCATCAACCCCGACGGTTCCCAGCAATTGGCTACCGCTGTAGAGTGCAGCACCCTTCGGCATCCCGCTCAGTACCAGGCTGTCGAGCACTTCGCTGCCATCCCGATCGCTCAGGGAGGCGCTCACCTCCAGCGGGTAGTCGACCACCACCGGCTGCACCAGGGTCAGCACGCCCGTATCCTGATTGATCTGGTAGACACCGTCGGCGAACTGGACATACTCCACGTCGTGCAGCGCCTTGGTGATACCGACCCCCTTCTCCGTGACCGAGAAGTTGAACCAGCGATCATTGATCGAGTATCCGCTGCCCTTTGTGATGGCGTAGTCGGCACGGTTGCCGGACAGTACAGCGATATCTTTATCACCAGCACCGCCATAGAGAGTATCGCCACCCAACCCAGCGACCAGAATGTCATTTCCAACGCCGCCGTCGAGGGTATCGCCCGACACTGAGTTGCCACCGACCAGCACGTCATTGCCGTTGCCACCGACGAAGTGGTCGCCGCCCCCCTTCTGGCTCACGATGTAGTCGTTGCCATCACCGCCCACCACGGAGTCCTTACTAGAAGTGCTATCGGTCAGGGTCTTGGTGATCCCGAGGGCCCCCTTGTCGAAGTTGCCGGACTGGAACTGGCCCGTGGTGATCCCCGCGCTCGGGAAGCTCAGGTTGTAAAGGGGAATACCGTTGCCCACCAGACTCAGGTTGACGGTCGGCTTGTCGGCCACCGCCGCCACGTCGATCACCAGCTTGCTGCCGTTGCTGAGGTTGGCACCGTCGCTTATCTGATAGCCGATGCTGGCATAGTCGCCCTTCATGTTGCCGACCACAGCGCCGTTGCCGTTGGCGGCATGGGTGCTCGATTCGTTCAGACCTGGCACGAAGCGCAGATGGCCTGCGTTCACCTCGGCATAGGAGATGAGGGATCCGGTTTGCACCGCAACCCACTGCCCAGCCGCATTGAGGTATTCGAGGGTACCGTTCAGCGGCAGGGTGTTGATCTGCACCCCGAGATCAGTCGCGTCCTGATCATCGCTGGCACCGAACTGGGCCCAGGTCAGGACCTGGGGCTGATCTTCGGCACCGGTGCTGTGGCCGCCAGCCGCCGTCGGCGCCCGATCGTTGTCCACTATGGTACCGGTCCCGCTCTGACCACCGATGGTCACCGAGAGGGTCTCGTTCGTCTCGACCAGGCGATCGTTTACCGTCGGGATGGTCACCGTGAAGTCTGTCACGCCCGCCGGTACCGTGATCTTGCCGGTGGTGCTGTTGTAGGTCACGCCGTTGCTGAACTGGGCATTGCCCCAGTCCTGGTAGGATGCGGGGTTGTTGCCCGATCCGCGAATGGCGAAATCGTATTCGGTCGCTTCCTGGGTCGCATCGGACAAGGTGACCTTGTGCAACAGGTTGCCCCCTTCAGTCACGCTCTCGCTGAAGACACCCTGAACCAGCGGCGTGAAGAGAGGCTTGGTGGCGAAGGAACCAATGCTGGCGTCACCGTCACCATCCACCACCCGGATCTGGAAGTCGATGTCACCATCACCCAGGGGTTTGGACATGCGCTGGTACTGGAAGAACTCCCACTTGCCAGTGGCTGGGGTGAACTCCAACCTGAACACCAAAGTGCCGTCACTGGCTTCGCCATACAGGGTATTGGGTAGACCTGCTTTGCTGGAAATTGAGATCTCTTTACCAGTAGCTGTCATCAAACCCACTTCATTGGATCCCAAAAGCGCTATATGCCCCTTGCCATCAGCACCCCATTGCGGTGCAACCGTACCCGAACCATAGGCAATTGCCTGCGGCGTATCAGCCCCCAGAAACTCGATAGACTTGACGGTAAAGTCGCTGTTGTCTTTGGTATTGATGTTGCCGTTATTGGTCGCCTTGATCACCATGGTATCGAAGCCACCCTGCTGCACCTGGAAGTTCTGGTTGAACTCTCCGCCCGCTGCATCCGATCTGAATGAAAGTGTGGAAATCAATACGTTGTCTCGGTAGAACTCCACGACCCCGCTCTCCAGCTCGCCGCCAAACATCTTGCTGAACTTGATGTTGGCGCCGTAGGCAACCTTGCCCGCATCCAGCGTGACGATAAGCCGCTCGGATACGGAAGAGCCATCAGCAAAATGGCGGAAGTCAATTTCATTGGCGAGGTTGTGGTAAGGCGCAGCACCGCTAGCCACCCCCAGCCCCGAGCTGGAGCCGTTGACATCCGCCGTTACCAGTGAGGAATCGGTTGCCGACTTGAAGCCCAAGGCGCTGATGGTAAAACCCGCCATGTTCAGGGTGCTCTGGTTGTCACTGTACTTGGTCAGATCGAAGAACCCGGTCAGCACGTTCGGAATATCGGTCTTCACCACGGAAACGGCATCGCTGTTGCCAGCAATGGGGGAGTCGTCCTCCACGCTGACATCCAGCTTGCCCTTGGTGACGCCGCTGCCATCGGAGACCTCCACGTCCAGCTGGAACGACAGCTTGTCTTCCGAGGTCGTATCCCCGTGGTCGAGTGGCTCCTTAAGGGTCACATCATAAGTCCACGCTCCCTTGCCGCTGGCATTGGGTGCCGTCAGCTTGACCTCGACCACAGCCTTGTAATCGGCGCCGCCAATCGCCCCCGTGTAGCCGACCAGCGTCTTGCTGCCCGCATCCCAACTCCACTGGACCTTGGCCCCACCGGATGTCAGCCCGGCCGGTCCGTTCAGGGAGATGCTGAGCGTGCTGCTGTCGATGTCGCCCACCGAGAGGGTACCGGACGCCTTGATGGCGTTGGTGGTATCCGGGTTGCCGACCGTGTCGGCAATACCGTTTGCCAGCCCCTCTTCGGAGACGACAGCCCCGTTGGAGATGGTCAGCGTCGGCAGATCGTTGACCGCATCCACCTTGATGGTCACGGTTGCGGGACTCGCATCCACGGCGCCGTCGTTGTCTACCGCCGCATAGTTGAAGGTGGTGTTGCCGTTCCAGTTCGCATTCGGAGTGAAGGTGAGCTTGCCGGCGTCCGCCACCGCAATGCTCTGATCCACCGTCACAGCCACCCCGTTCAGATAGAGGATGCCGTTGGCAGGCAGGCTCTTGATGGTGAAACTCACCACGTTGCCATCGATGTCGCTGCCACTGAGGGTCGGAATGGCGATGCTGGCAGCATCTTCCTGACCGTTTGCCTGCTTGTTCGCCGTCTCCGGCGCTTCATTCAGGATCTGCGCGTTGTCGCTGCCCGGCAGGGAGACGTTGCCCGCCTTGTCGGTCTGGGTCGCCGTCACCGTCAACGATTTGCCGTTGGCCGGGGTCGTCTCCGTCCAGCTGATGGAGCCATTCTGATAGCCGTAGCTCTTGCCATTGCTTGCCAGCAGGGTGCCATCGGCCTTGAGCGTCAACTGGACAGTGCTGTTCACCCCGCCATTGTTGATGGTCAGCGTCACCTTGCCGCCCGCAACCAGGTCTGCGTGATTGATCCCGGCGCGTACCTGGATCTGATCATTGCCAATCTCGGCCTTGGTCAGCATCTGGTCGTTGTTGGCATCATCCACGATAACCACGGTCGGTGCCGCAGTG
>NZ_JAGKRI010000327.1:8425-8572 GCF_017939255.1 Aeromonas sp. Prich7-2 | reverse complement strand
GGCAGGCTCACTGCCACGTCCACCTTGCCGCTGATCTCGGTGTTGCTGATGGTGCCGTCGTTGTTCACGTCTTCGGTGATGACCACGGTCGGCGCACCGGTCGCGGTGGTGTCGCCCATGGTGGCGCTGTCGCTGCCCGGCAGCGAG
>NZ_JAGKRI010000327.1:7867-8415 GCF_017939255.1 Aeromonas sp. Prich7-2 | reverse complement strand
TCACGGTCAGCGTCACGCCGTCCGCCGGACGGTCAAACTCGTAACCCACCTTGCCCGCCGTGATGTCGGCATCGGTCAACAGGCGGTCGGCCTGGCCGCTCACCTTGAGGGTGTCCCCGGCCTTGGCATCGCCCGGCAGGCTCACTGCCACGTCCACCTTGCCGCTGATCTCGGTGTTGCTGATGGTGCCGTCGTTGTTCACGTCTTCGGTGATGACCACGGTCGGCGCACCGGTCGCGGTGGTGTCGCCCATGGTGGCGCTGTCGCTGCCCGGCAGCGAAACGTTGCCCGCCGCGTCCACGATGGTGGCGGTCACGGTCAGCGTCACCCCGTCCGCCGGACGGTCAAACTCGTAACCCACCTTGCCCGCCGTGATGTCGGCATCGGTCAACAGGCGGTCGGCCTGGCCGCTCACCTTGAGGGTGTCCCCGGCCTTGGCATCGCCCGGCAGGCTCACTTCCACGTCCACCTTGCCGCTGATCTCGGTGTGGCTGATGGTGCCGTCGTTGTTCACGTCTTCGGTGATGACCACGGTCGGCGCGCCGGTC
>NZ_JAGKRI010000327.1:0-7658 GCF_017939255.1 Aeromonas sp. Prich7-2 | reverse complement strand
TAACCCACCTTGCCCGCCGTGATGTCGGCATCGGTCAACAGGCGGTCGGCCTGGCCGCTCACCTTGAGGGTGTCCCCGGCCTTGGCATCGCCCGGCAGGCTCACTTCCACGTCCACCTTGCCGCTGATCTCGGTGTGGCTGATGGTACCGTCGTTGTTCACGTCTTCGGTGATGACCACGGTCGGCGCACCGGTCGCCTCGGTGTCGGTGGCCGCGCTGTCGCTGCCTCCGGTCCCCTTGTTGCCCGCCTGGTCGGTGTAGCTGTTCTCCTTCACGGTCACGCTGGCGGTGCCAGTGAAGTTCGCATCCGGAGTGAAGGTCGCGGTCCAGGTCTTGCCGCCATCGGAGGTGGTCAGCCCGGTCACGGTGCCGCCCACCACGGTCAGATCGCCCAGCTCGAACCCGGTCACCTTCTCGCTGAAGGTGAAGGTGACGTCGCTGGTTTCGCCCACGGTTAGCTGGTCGTCGGCGATGTCGACCACCACGCTCGGACTCTGGGTGTCGACGCTGTAACCCTCGGTATCGGTCACGGTGGTGCTGTTGCCCGCCGCGTCGGTGGTGGTGACCTTGGCGTCGATCACCTTGTCCCCATCGGCCACCAGGTCGCTACCCGGCACATTGATGCTGAAAGTCTTGTCGGCCAAGACCAGACCGGTGAAGGCCTTGCCATTGACGGTCAGGGTGACGGTGTCGCCCTCTTTCACGTCGCCACCCACACGACCGGTCACGGCGATGTCCTGCTTGGACTCGGCCGCGTTGATCACGTCGTCAGGGGTGATGTTGCCATCCAGGGTGATGCTGGCATCCGGTGGCGTGGTGTCGAGCAAGGTAGTGTCGTCGGTGGCGCTGGCCGGGTTGCCCGCCGCGTCGGTAACGCTGGCCACCACGGTCAGGTTGCCATCAGCCAGCCCGCTCAGATCGGCGCTGGTCTGGTAGTTGCCATCGGCATCGGTGACGGCAGTGACTGTCACGCTCTTACCGGTGGCATCGCTGATCACCAGGGTCACGGTACGACCCGGGCCAACATCGGAGGTGCCGCTGATGGGCGTGTTGGCCACATTGGCCGCGTTCACGTCATCCAGGCTCACCGTGATGTTCGCCGTGGTGTCCACGCTACCATCGTCGCTCGACGTGCCTCTGTTGCCAGCAGGATCAGTCACGCTGGCCGTCACGTCATAGCCCCCATCCGGCAACGGTGTCACGACATCCGCGCTGTAACTGCCATCCGGTTGTACCGTGGCGGTCAGAGTCTGCTGATTGCCATTGGCATCGGTCACCGTCAGGGTCACCGTGCTGCCGGGGACGGCGTCCGTGGTACCCGTGATGGTCGGGGTGTTGTCATTGGTATTGTCCGGTGCATTCACCGTCACGGTCGGGGCCGTAGTGTCCACGCTGCCATCATCGGTCGCGGTGCCGGTGTTGCCGGCCGGATCGGTCACGGAAGCCGTCACCTGATAGCCCCCTTCGGCCAGCGGTGTGGTGACATCCACGCTGAAGCTGCCATCCGGTTGTACCGTAGCGGTCAGGGTCTGCTGATTGCCGTTGGCATCGGTCACCACCAGGGTCACCGTGCTGCCAGCGGGGGCATCCGTGGTACCGGTCAGGGTCGGCGTCCGATCGTTGGTGTTGTCGGGGGCAGAGACGGTGATAACGGGAGCGGTGAGGTCGACCAGCTCATCCTCACTGCTTTGCACATCCACCAGCGGCGCCGCGTCAGCCGGGTTCGCACTGTCAAAGCCTGCGCTGGAGATGGTTGCATCACCGGTACGATCGATAGTGACGAAACCGCCGTTGCCGCTGGCACCAGCCACCCCCCCCGCATTGCCTGCGGCCGGGGCTCCACCCGCCGCCGACGCCTCGAATGCCTTGGTGGGGTCGGTTCCGTCCAGAATCGCTTGCTGCAAGGCTGCGATGTCATCGGGTGTCCCCGCGTTCGCCAGCACGGCGTCACCCTGTTCGGGGCGCTCGCCGGAACCCAGGGTGAACGTGGTCTCCCCTCCCTGGAAGCTGGCCCCTTCGGGCGCAAGCAATACCGCATCCTTGGGCAGTACATCGCCTTCTGCAACGAGTCTCTGGCTCCCGTCGGCGGCGACCAGATACATTTTGCCTTGCAAGTGGGTAACGACGACATCCTGATCCAATACGATGCGCTGATTGCTCATGGTTTCTCCTGAAATATCGAAGGGCATATTGCTCCAGCCTCCAATGTGCCCGTTTATCAGGCCATAAACCAGTGAGAAAAATCGAATGAACAGACCGAAATGAAGCCGGGTTTCGGGGTGAAAACGAAGGGACGCCTAAGATGAATAAAATTAATTAAATCAATAGCATCAATTGTGACAAAACGAAGACGGGAGCCTCATCGGCTCCCGTCTCGTGAGGTGTCAGACACCGGCCCAGAGCAGGATGGCCAGCAGCTGGGGCGAGATGATCCGCAGGAACATCACCAGGGGGTAGACGGTCGCGTAAGAGAGTGCGCTGGCACCACTGGTGGGGTGCATACCGTTGGCAAATGCCAGAGCGGGAGGATCCGTCATCGAGCCGGCCAGCAGACCGCACAGCGTGAGGTAGTTGAGCTTGCCATAATGGCGTGCCAGCACACCCACCAGCAGCAGCGGGATGAGGGTGATTGCCACACCGTACATCATCCATGCGGGACCGTCGCCGTTGATCAGGGTGTCGATGAAGCCAGCCCCGGACTTGAACCCCACCACCGCCAGGAAGAGCACTATGCCTATTTCCCGCAGCGCCAGGTTGGCGCTCGGCGGCATGAACCAGTAGAGCTTGCCGATGCTGCCGATACGAGACAGGATGAGCGCCACCACCAGCGGTCCCCCTGCCAGCCCCAGCTTGAGCGCCGCCGGGAATCCCGGCAGGTAGAAGGGAATGGATCCGAGCAATACCCCCAACCCGATGCCGATGAAGACGGGCAGCATCTGCACCTGCTGCAGTTTCTGCTGCACATTGCCCACCACGCTGGTGACCGCCTCGATGGCATCGAGCCGCCCCACCAGGTTCAGGATGTCACCGAACTGCAGACTGGTCTGACTGGTCGGCACCAGCTCGATGCCGGCCCGATTCAGGCGCGAGATGACCACATCGTATTTCTGCTTGATGTCGAGATCGCGGATCCGCTTTCCGAGCACCTGCTCATTGGTGACCACCACCCGCTCAACCCGCAGATCGGTCCCGCGGGTGGAGAGGGAGGTGTCTACCTCCTCTCCAAGCACCAGCAGCACCTTGTGCAGGGCATGGCGCTCCCCCACCAGGTGCAGCAGGTCGCCAAGTTCGATGCGCGAGTCGGGCTTTGGCACCATCAGCTCGTCGCCACGCTTGAGGCGGGAACAGATGACGTCCGCCTCGTCCAGACTCGGGATCTCGCGGAGCATCAGGCCATGCATATTGGGATTGCGCACGGCAATGTTGATGGTTTGCAGACTCTCCTTGGTTTTGCCAGCCTGCTGCTCGAAAGCAACCGCCTCCTCCTCGATCTTGATGTGGAAGAACATCCTGATGAGCCACATGGTGAGCAGGATGCCGCAGATCCCGAACGGGTAGGCCACCGCATAGCCCATCCCCATCAGGCCGGTGGATCCAGGATCCGCCCCGAGCTCCGCCAGGATCTGCTGGCCAGCCCCCAGGGACGGGGTATTGGTCACGGCCCCGGAAAAGACCCCGAGGATCACCGGCAGCGGTACATCGAACAGCTGGTGCAACGCTGCCGCCACCAGGCAGCCGAGCAGAACCAGCAGGGCCGCGAAGCCATTGAGCTTGAGGCCCGAACTGCGCAAGGAGGAGAAAAAGCCGGGACCAACCTGGATGCCTATGGTGTAGACGAACAGGATCAGGCCGAATTCCTGAATAAAATGAAGTGTTTGCTCATCCAGCTTCAAGCCGGACAAGCCGGCGAAGTGGCCCACTATGATGCCGCCGAACAGCACCCCGCCGATACCCAAACCCACGCCATAGACTCGCCAGTTTCCCAGCCAGAGCCCCAGCACTGCCACCAGCGACAGCATGCTGATGGAAAGCGCGATCTCACTCATCGTTTGCATCCTTTCCAAACTGAACTGGCACTAGCTTGTCAGCAAACGAAGGGGGCAACTGTGGGGCGCCGCACGAATTCAGGCTTTCATGAGCACAAAAATACCAACTAAGGGTTAGCCATCAGATGTAGCCATAAATGGCCATGAAGTGGCACAGACTGCCCCCCAGCACAAACAGGTGCCAGATGGCGTGGTTGTAGGGAATGCGCTTGGCCACATAGAAGATCACTCCCAGGCTGTAGATGAGACCACCCAGCCCCAGCAGCAGGAGCCCGGTACCATCCAGATGCAGATAGAGCTGGTAGATGACCACCAGCGACAGCCAGCCCAGCATCAGATAGGTAAATAGCGACACCTTCTTGAAACGATTGATGAAGATCAGCTTGAACACGACCCCCGCCAGGGCCAGCCCCCAGATCACCACCATCAGTCCTTGCGCCAGCGGTGTATCGAGCGCCACCAGCAGGAAGGGGGTATAAGTGCCGGCGATCAGCAGATAGATGGCGCAGTGATCGAACAGCTTGCTCCAGCGTCTGGCAGCCACCGAGCTCACGCTGTGATAGAGCGTCGAGGCGAGATAAAGCAATACCAGGCTGGCACCGTAGACGCCGTAGCTCAGCAGTACCCTGGGCCCCTGATCCCACCCCTTGTGCAGCAGCAAGACCAGTCCCAGTCCGCCCAGCAGCAGCCCCAGCCCATGGCTGAGGCGATTCGCCCACTCTTCCCGTGGGGAGTACCCCGTCACATCCATCATTACCTCCAACCCATTACCGGCCCACTCTAGCGGCCGATGTTTCAGGCTACAAGCGTTAGCTGAAAATAAAGACGCGAGGAGAGGGAGGGCCAGAGATGGCTGTGCCCCCCGCCCCTTTGGTGTATGCTCTGCCGCCGACGCCGCCCATGCGGATGGCCGCGTCTGCCCGACAATCTGGTCTGGAGAACCCGATGAAGCTCACTGAACTGTTTACACAACCGGATCCTGATTTCGGCAAGGCCATGACGGCCCTGCTGGAGCATTTCCATCATTCCGACGACAGTCAGGCCCCCTATCAGCGGGGCAGCTTCACCCACCAGCTCGATCAGTCGTGCATGCCCGCCATCGGCATCTCTCCCCGGGACTATCTGGCACGGCTCACCACCCTGGTACCCGGGGCATCGCACCTCACCTCTCCCCGCTACATGGGACACATGACGGCACCGCTGCCGGCCTTCACCGCCGAGCTCTCCCGGCTCTTGGTGATGCTCAACCAGAACCCGATGAAGATGGAGTCCTCCCGTTTGCTGAGCTTTCTGGAGCGGGAAGTGCTGGCCAAGCTGCACCGTCTGGTCTACCGCGAGGACGACGTCTTCTATGCAGCCCATATGCATGCCAAGGATGCAGCCCTCGGCGTCATGACCAGTGGCGGTACCATCGCCAACGTCACCGCCCTCTGGCTGGCTCGCAACCGGGCCTGTGGCGACAACCTGTTCGCCCTCGCCGAGCAGGGCTATCGCGGCGCCGTCATTCTGGGCTCGCGGCTGATGCACTACTCCTTCGACAAGGGGATGGATCTGCTGGGACTCGGGGCTCGCAGCGTCTGGCGTCTCGACACAGACGAGCACAATCGGCTCAGTCTGGCGGCACTGGAACAGGCCCTTCAACAATGCAGGGAGCAGAAGCTCAAGGTGCTGGCGCTGGTCGGCGTGGCTGGCAGCACGGATTTTGGCTCCGTCGACCCGCTGCCGGAACTGGCCGCCATCGCCCGGCGCGAGCAAATCCACTTCCACGTGGACGCGGCCTGGGGTGGCCCGACCCTCTTCTCGCCCCGCTATCAGGGATTGCTTACGGGGATAGAGCACGCCGATACCGTCACCCTTGACGGTCACAAGCAGTTGCTGGTCCCGCTCGGTACCGGCATGCTGCTCTGCCGCCAACCGGACCTGATGATGACGGTGAAGCGCGAGGCTCCCTACGCCATCCGCGCCACCTCCTTCGATCAGGGGCGCTTCACTCTGGAGGGGACCCGTCCCGCCAACGCGCTCTATCTGGATGCCGCCTTCCAGATGCTGGGACAGCAGGGTTATGCCCAACTCATCGACGCCAACTACGACAGGGCGCGGCGAATGGCAGCGCTCATCGACGCCAGCCCCGCCTTCGAGCTGATGTCGGCACCTGTCATGAACCTGCTCTCCTACCGGTGCATTCCGCCCCACCTGCAAGGTCAGGTGCCCGATATGGCGGCCAACGAACAGATCAATCTCTTCAACGTCGCCCTGCAAAAAGCCCAGCGCGCCGAAGGGCACAGCTTCGTCTCACGCACCCAGCGTGCAGTCTCCTGCTATGGCGAGCAACCGCTCACGCTGCTGCGCGCCGTCCTGCTCAACCCCCTCATCGAGGAAGCAGACATACGCGCATTGCTGGACGATCAGGTGCGCCTTGGCAACCAGATTGCCAGCCAGCTGTTCGAGTAACCCGCCGCCCCGGGAAGGAACTGCCTGCAGAATGGACGGTCTTATTCATTTGCCGTTGTCTGACGGGCAGGTACACTGAGTGAAATTTTGAGGTTAGAGCCCAGCATGAAGCAGTTTATCGAGTTCATCCCCCTGATCGTCTTCTTCGCGGTCTACAAGTTTTACGACATCTACACCGCCACTGGCGCCCTGGTGGTCGTCACCGGCCTGCAACTCCTGTACAGCTGGCTTCGCTATCGCCGGGTCGAGAAGATGCAGTTGTTCACCTTCGTGCTGGTCGGTTTCTTCGGCGGCCTCACCGTCTTCTTCCACGACGATGCCTTCATCAAGTGGAAGGTGACCGTCATCAACATGCTCTTTGCCCTCGCCCTGCTCATCGGCCGCTATGGCTTTGGCAAGAACCTCATCAAGCAGATGCTGGCCAAGGAGCTCCAAGCCCCCGACCGGGTCTGGGACAACGTCAATCTCGGCTGGGTCGGCTTCTTCACCCTGTGCGGTCTGCTCAACCTCTACGTGGCCTTCAACCTCTCCCAGGAGATGTGGGTCAACTTCAAGGTGTTCGGCCTGCTGGGCATGACCCTGGTCTTCACCCTGCTCAGCGGCGTCTATCTCTATCGCCACATGCCGGCCGAGCAGAACGCAGAACAGAAAAAATAACCGCAACCAGAAAGGGATTGTTCCATGTGGTATCTGATCTACTCCGAAGATGTCGCGGGCAGCCTGCCCCAGCGCAAGCTGGCACGCCCTGCCCACCTGGCCCGCCTGCAAGCCTTGCAGGATGAGGGCCGCCTGCTGACGGCCGGCCCCAACCCGGCCATCGATGCCGAGGATCCGGCCGATGCGGGCTTCACTGGCAGCACCGTCATCGCCGACTTTGCCAGCCAGGCCGACGCCCAGGCCTGGGCCGATGCGGACCCCTATGTCGCGGCGGGGGTCTACGCCAGGGTGACCATCAAACCGTTCAAGAAAGTCTTCTGAGCCCATCAAGGCTGACAAGAAAAAGGCCGGACACTGTCCTAATGCCAGTCAGTTAAGCCTGACTGGCATTGTTTTTACTAGGTTTTCTCGTCGCATACTTCTGTGGTTTGGCTTTGATGCACCTTGGGTAACTTCGTTCTCGGCGGGCGGGTAACTTGAACTGCTCTGCCTGTTTGTCCAACT
>NZ_JAGKRI010000326.1:0-293 GCF_017939255.1 Aeromonas sp. Prich7-2 | reverse complement strand
ATGCAGCAGATTACCCAGCTGATTGAGGTCATGCTCGTTGGCCGCGGTGGTGACTAGGCTGTGGGTCAGGCCACTCTTGGCATCGACACCAATGTGGGCCTTCATGCCAAAGTGCCACTGATTGCCTTTCTTGGTCTGATGCATCTCCGGATCGCGTTGCTGCTCTTTGTTCTTGGTCGAGCTGGGTGCCTCAATGATGGTGGCATCGACCAAGGTGCCTTGAGTCATCATGACGCCTGCTTCGGCCAGCCAGCGATTGATGGTCTTGAACAATTGGCGGGCCAGTTGATGCT
>NZ_JAGKRI010000050.1:0-9578 GCF_017939255.1 Aeromonas sp. Prich7-2 | reverse complement strand
TGACGGTATAACCTGGCCAGAAGGAGGCAATATCAATATGATGCACGGCGACAGCAGGGTGATGGTGGTGGTGTGTTTGGAGACAGCCAGTTTACCAGCACCCTGTCTGTCAACTTCCACTTCCCCAAGATCCCGCGAAGAACCTTAAAATTGCCGCACTGCCCCGATGCCACGACAAGGATCCGTTTCGTTCATGCACTCTCACTGGCTGCTGAGGTTTGATCTGCATCGCCTCATCCTTGCGCTGGCCGTCATCGGCGTGCTGGCTACCTTTGGCAACAGCTTTTACGCCATCTATCAGGCACAAAGACAACTGCTCATCGACAGCACCCTGGAGGCAAACCGGGTCTATGCCACCAAGCTCGCCGCCTCCACCGAGACCATGCTGCGCTCGGCCCAGGGACAGCTGGCCTATGGCGCGGCCCGGCTCGCCCCCTTGCTGCAGGACAACGACCTCCATGGACTCGAGGAGGTGGCAGGCCAGTTGCGCCAGCAGACCAACACCTTCAACTCGGTGGCCATCGTGAACACCGATTCCGTCATCGTCGCCGTCTCTCCCGAGGCATTGCATGTGAAAGGGGTCAAGCTCACCTCGGCCAATGCGAGCCGGACCCTGGCAAGCCAGCAGCCCCTCATCGCGGATCCTCTGGTCTCCCTCACTGGCAACTACCTCATCAGCCTCTCCCACCCCATCTTCTCGGCAGACAAACGCTACCTCGGCTATGTTGCCGGCACCATCTATCTGGAGTCCGCCAGCGTGCTCTCCAGCCTGCTGGGGCAGCACTACTACCAGGATGGTTCTTATCTTTATGTGGTGGACCGCCAGCGCACCCTCATCTATCACCCGAACCCGGAGCGCATCGGCCAGAGGATTGGCAAGAACCGGGTGGTGGATGCGGTGCTCAAGGGGCAGGATGGCGCGCAAAGCGTGCTCAACTCCCGGGGCAGCGAGATGCTGGCAGGCTTTGCCCCGGTGGCGGACGCAGGCTGGGGGATAGTGGCCCAGCGCCCCCGCAGCGCCACCCTGGCCGGCCTGGATGAACAGATGCTGGAGATCCTCAAGGGGATGATCCCGGTCACCCTCTTCATTCTCTTCGTCATCTGGCTCTCGGCCACCATCATCGCCAGACCCCTGCGACAACTGGCCAACCGGGCCGGACTCATGGATCAGCAAGGGGCCGCCACCAGCATCTCGGGGATCCGCGCCTGGTATTTCGAAGCGGCCCAGTTGAAGCAGGCCATCCTCAAGGGGCTGGGGCTGCTCAACACCAAGATCGACAAACTGCACACCGACAGCCACACCGACCCCATGACGGGCCTGTTCAACCGCCGGGCCATGCAGCAGATGCTGGACGAGTACGAGGTCGAGCGTCAGCCCCTGACGGTGATTGCCCTGGACATCGATCACTTCAAGGCCATCAACGACCGCTTCGGTCACGACGTGGGGGATGCCGTCATCGTCTCCCTCGCCACCCTGATGCAGCAGGATCTGCGTTCCGATGCCGCCTTGTGTCGAAGCGGCGGCGAAGAGTTCCTGCTGCTGCTGCCCGGGGTCTCCCTTGCACAGGCGCAGAAGATCGCCGAGCGCCTGCGTACCCGGGTGGCGAGCCACGACATGGAGGTAGCAGGCCACATCACCATCTCCCTCGGCGTCGCCCACTGGGGAGCGGATGCCACCAGCATCGCCGCCGTGCTCAAGGAGGCGGACAAGGCGCTCTATGATGCCAAGAGCCAGGGCCGAAACTGCGTGGTGGTGGCCCTGGGCTGATCGGCCCAGGCTTTGCCGGACACCGTTCGGCCATAAAAAACCCCTGCCATGGCAGGGATCGGACGGTATCCATGTCAGGAGATCAGAGCGTGACAGCCAGGCTCTCGACCGAGGCGGCGCTCGGGGTCACCAGTACGGGCACCGATTTGGAGGTGGGGGTGAAAGAGCCCTCCCCTATGCTCTCGATGGCCACCAGGGGGTTGGTCTCCGGGTAGTAGGCGGCGATGTTGCCTTTCGGGATCTCGTAGAAGATGACGCTAAAGCCCCGCACCACCCGCTCGCGCCCGTCGTTGCACACCGCACTCATGTCCACCCGCTGCTCCTCGGCGAGCCCCAGCCTCCTGGCATCCTCCTCGTTCATGAAGACCACGTTGCGTCGCCCCTTGATGCCGCGATAGCGGTCATCCATGCCATAGATGGTGGTGTTGTACTGATCGTGGGAGCGCAGGCTCTGAAGCAGCAGCACGGGCTGGTCCACCATCTGCTCCGCGTGGCTGGTGCACTCGGGCAGGATGGAGTCCGGCAAACGGCTCGCCCTGAATTCGGCGCGCCCGCTCGCGGTGTTCCAGCGCAGCAGGGCAGCGCTGTTCTCCAGATGGAAGCCGCTGGGCTCCTCGATGCGGCGGTTGAAGTCGCCAAAGCCCGCGATGGTCTCCTCGATGAGATCCCTCAGCAGCCCGTAGTCATCCCGCAGCGCCAGCCAGTCCACCCGATCGCTGCCAAGCGTTGCCTCGGCCATGCGGGCCACGATGTCTATCTCGGAGAGACAGAGCGGCGAGACCGGCTCGTTCATCCCGGTGGAGGCGTGCACCATGCTGAACGTGTCCTCCACGGTGATCTTCTGCACCCCGGTGCGCTGCTGATCGAGCTCGGTACGGCCCAGGCAGGGCAGGATCAGGGCATCTTTTGACACCATGAGGTGGCTGCGGTTGAGCTTGGTGCTGATCTGCACGTTGAGCTCGCTCCTTCGCATCGCTTCATAGGTGAACTCGGTATCCGGCGCGGCGGCTGCCAGGTTGCCCCCAAGGCAGATGAGCACCTTGCTCTTGCCGCCATGAAGGGCTTTGAGGGCCTCGTAGACGTTGTGCCCCGGCGTGCGCTTGAAGCCCACCGGGAAACGGCGCTCCAGGCGTTCGAGGAAGGCGGCATTGGGTTTCTCGTTGATCCCCATGGTGCGGTTGCCCTGCACGTTGCTGTGACCGCGCACCGGACAGAGTCCGGCCCCCGGCTTGCCAATCTGGCCGCACATCAGGTGCAGGTTGACGATTTCGCGAATGGTGTCGACCGAATGCTTGTGCTGGGTGATCCCCATGGCCCAGCAGCTGATCACGCTCTCGCTGCTTGCGAAGATCTGCGCCGCCCGGGTGATCGCCTCCCGACCGAGGCCGGATTGCGCCTCGATCTGCGTCCACTCCGTGGCCTTCACCTGAGCCAGGTAGTCGTCAAAGTGCGCGGTGTGCTGCTCGATGAAGGCGAGATCGATGCGCCCCCCCTCCTCTTCCAGGATGTATTTCGCCATGCCGCGAATGGCCGCCATGTCACCGCCCAGCTTTGGCGTGAGGTACTGGTGGCTGATGGTGGTGGCCGCCGGGGTCAGTAGCTCCGCCGGGCTCTGGGGGCTCGCGAAGCGCTCGAGGGCCACCTCTTTGAGATTGTTGAAGGTGACGATCTGGCACCCCTGGCGCGCCGCCTTGCGCAGGGCGTTCATCATGCGCGGGTGGTTGGTGCCCGGGTTCTGGCCAAAGACGAAGATGGCTTTGGCGGCGTCGAAATCATCGAGCACCACGGTGCCCTTGCCCACCCCGACGGACTGGATGAGCCCCACCCCGCTCGCCTCGTGGCACATGTTGGAGCAGTCGGGGAAGTTGTTGGTGCCATAGAGGCGGCCAAACAGCTGATAGAGGTAGGAGGCTTCGTTGCTGGCGCGTCCCGAGGTGTAGAACTCCACCTCGTCGGGGCTGGCCAGGCTCTTGAGTTTGTCGGCGATGAGGGCAAACGCCTGGTCCCAGCTAACCGGCTCGTAGTGATCGGTGGCCGGGTTGTAGCGCAGGGGCTCGGTCAGTCGCCCCTGGTATTCGAGCCAGTAGTCGCTCTGGGTGGCGAGGCGACGCACCGAATGCTCGGCGAAGAAATCGGCCCCCACCGTCTTGCCGGTGGATTCCCAGGCCACCGCCTTGGCGCCGTTCTCGCAAAACTGGAAGGCCCCCTGCTTGTTGTCACCCCAGGCGCAGCCGGGGCAGTCAAAGCCGTCGGTCTGGTTGACCCGCAGCAGGTTCTTGATGTTCTGGCGGGTCTTCTGGCTGCGCAGCACCTGCTTGAAGGTGGACTGCAGGGAGGAAAAGCCGCCGGCCTTGGCCGGTTTCTCAATATGACTGGACATGGGAATCTCCAACGTGATCCTGGGCGCGGGGGCTGGCATAGCAGACCGGGGCATCGGATCGGGGCACATGGATCAGGGTCAGGTTGTACTTCAGGGCCAGTCGCACCGCGAGCTGGCTGGGGGAAGCAAGGCTGATGAGGTGAGCGGCGCCAAATTGCACCGCCTTGTGAATGAGTTCGCTGCCGCAGCGACTGGTGATGACCAGGGTGGCGGCCTGCACCGGCTGGCGCAGCTGCATGCCGATGAGCTTGTCCAGGGCGTTGTGCCGCCCTATGTCCTCCCGGCAGGCCAGGATCTCGCCGCGATCATCCAGCGCCAGGGCGGCATGAAGGGCGCCGCTCTGGCGGGCCTTGCTCTGCCAGGGGACGATGCGCTCCCGCAGATCCTGCAAAGAGGCGGTGTCGAAGGGGGCGCCCGGGGTCAGCGGGGTGAGCACGGGCAACGCATGTTCGATGGCCTCCACCCCGCAGATGCCACAGCCGCTGGCTCCGGCCAGGCGGCGCTTGCGCTGGCCAAGTATTGCCAGACAGCGGTTGGCGATGGTGACATCGAGCACGATGCCGTGCTCGGACGGGGTGCTCTGGATATCGTGTACATCGTGGTTGCCCCCGATGATCCCCTCGCCAAACAGAAAACCGATGGCGAAATCGTCGAGATCGTCCGGGGTGGCCATCATGACGGCATGGTTGATGCCGTTGATGTTGACGGACACGGCCACCTCCTCCACCAGCTCATCCAGACTGGGCAACCGTGAATTGAAAGGGATCATGCGAGACGCTTATAAGCTGTATTCGGGCCTCAAGTTTAGATAAGCCGCCGCGCCAAAACCAATGAAACAAATCTATTCACCAATAGATAACTTCTATTGCCATCGGGATGTCGATTGATTAAATTTGTCGCTCATTGCCTTTGCCTGCTGCCATTACCACGATGAATATCAAGCAGTTGCACTATTTCTACGAGCTGGCCCAGCACCGTCACTTCGCCAAGGCGGCCAAGGCTTGCTTCATCACCCAGCCGACCCTGTCGGCCAGCATCACCGCTCTGGAGAAGTCACTTGGCACCGAACTGGTGGTGCGCAACAGCCAGTTCGTGGCCCTGACCCAGGCGGGGGAAGTGGTGCTGCACCACGCCGAGCGGATGCTGCAGGAGCAGGATGCCATGCGCCAGGAGCTCAGCCTCTTTCGGGGCGGGCTGTCGGGGGCGCTGCGCATCGGCGTCGTGCCCCAGTCGAGCATCGACATCATGCCGCTGCTTAAGGGGTTCAACGACGCCTACCCCAAGGTGGGCCTGCACCTCTGCGTGATGACCCATGCCACCCTGATGGAGCAGCTGGATCTGCATCGCATCGACATCGGGCTCGGCTTTGACGAGTTGCTCACCGAGCATCAACGCAGGGCCCTCGACGTCCAGCTTCGCCACCCCAACCCCATGGCCCTGCTGGGCCCCCTGCCTGCCCACTGCGCCCCGACCGGGCCGCTGACCCTGGCGGACCTGCAAGAGCTCCCCCTGATCCTGCCAAGCACCACCATGCAGTTTCGCCGCTACCTGGACGAGGCCGCCGCCCGCCAGCAGATCAGCCTGCGGGTGGTGCTGGAGACCGACTCCCTGTTCCACCTGGTCAACGGGGTGAGCCACGGCCTGGGCTGCGCCGTGGTCAGCGCCGGCATCGCCGCCACCGCCCAGCAACTCTTCAAACTGCCCTGCCATCCCTTGAGCGATACGAGCGCAGGCACCATCGCCTTCATCACCCGAAAACACAGTGTCACCCCCGCCATGAAGGCGTTTCTCGCCAAGGCAGGGGCATGAAAAAGGCAGCCCACGGGGGCTGCCTGCACTGATCAAGGGGGGAACTTGCGCCTCTCCTGGCGTCAGTCTGCCCCTTGCTGTTTGTCCAGCGCCGCGATAAAGGCGCTCGCCAGGGCGTGGTCGGAGAAGGGATTCTGGCCTGTGATGAGCTCGCGATCGATCACCACGCCAGGCTGCCAGGGTGCCACGAACTGCATGCTGCCACCGGCCTGGGCCATGGCCTTCGCCGGGTAGTAGCGCAGCTTGTCACCCCCAAGAGAGCCTTCAAACACCGCCTCTTCCTTGTCGGAGAAGATGGTCATCCTGTAACCGTCGTAGATCCACTCTCTGGCGCCGTCCGCCTTGCCCGCAATGACCGACTGCTCGAACCCGGCCGGATCCGCCTGCGCCGCCAGCAGCGCGATGGGGCCGTGGCAGATGGCGACCGTGGGTTTGTGGTTGTCATGGAAGTGGCGAAGCAGGGTCCCCACCTCGGGATCCTTGGCAAGATCGATGAGGGGCGCATGGCCCCCGGGAATGAAGAGGCCGGCATAGCGCTCGGGACCGGATGCCAGCACCTCCCTCAGGGAGATCACCTTGCCGGCGCCAAGCAGCCCCTCCACGACGGCGCCGATGCGCACCATCTCCTGCGGGTTGCCACCAAAGTACTGGGGATCGACGGAGTGTTTGTCGACAACGGGCCGGTTCCCTCTCGGGGTCACCGGGGTCAGGGTATAACCAGCCTCCAGCAGGGCGGCGGCAGGCACCCCCAGTTCATTCTGGTAGAAGCCGGTGGTCAGGCTCTTGCCCCCTTGCAGCGGCAGTTCGGTCTCGCTCGAGAGCAGCACCAGGATCTCGCCTTTCGGGGCGGCGCTGGCCGCAGCGGAGGTCGCCAGCAGCAGTGAGGCCAGCACGGCCTTGAGGGTGTTCTTCATCGTGATCTTCCTTTTGATGGCAGTGATCGATCGGGCGGCCACCGGGCCGCCCGCGATGAGCAATTTACTGATTACCCAAGGATGAATAAACTCACACCATTGAACTTGATTATTTACATGGATGAACATATGTCCCGTGCCTTCGACCCCGTCCAGCTCGGCACCATAGAGCTCTTTTGCAAGGCAGCCGAACTTGGCAGCTTTACCGCCACGGCTCAGGTACTGGGGGTAACGCCCGCCTCGGTGAGCCGCTCCATCCAGCGTCTCGAGGCCAGGCTCGGCGTCAAACTCTTCCATCGCACCACCCGCAGCGTGCGCCTCACCCATGACGGGGAGCTCTATCGGGAACAGTGCCAGCAAGCGCTCGAGCAGATCGCTGAGGCCGAGCGGGCCATCACCGGTCGCCAGCGCCACCCCAGAGGAGTGCTGCGCATCAGCGTGGGCACCGTCTATGCCCACCACCGTCTGGTGCCCCTGCTGCCGGGCTTCATGGCGGCCTATCCCGAGGTCGAACTGGAGCTCAATGTCTCCAACAGGAACATCGACTTCGTGGAGGATGGTTACGATCTGGCCATCCGGCTGGGGGAGCCGCGCGATGGGCGGATCATCGCCCGCAAGCTGGAGGATGCCAGCCTCGGGGTCTTCTGCGCCCCCGATTATGCCGCCCGCCGCCCCGCGCCGACCTCCCTGGAGATGCTGTCGCAACATGATCTGATCCAGTTCATCACCCCGAGCACGGGCCGCCCCTTCCCCTGGCAGTTCGTGAACGAGCAGGGGGACCCTGTCGACCTTCATGTTCAGAGCAGACAGCGGGTGCTTGACGATGTGCTGGCGGGCCTGGGCTGGGCGGTGGCTGGGGGCGGTCTGTTCCAGATCTACCATTTCGTGGCGGCCGAGGCGCTGTTGCAAGGCAAGCTGATCGAGGTGATGACCCCCTTTGCGGGGCGATCCCGCCCCTTCTACGCCCTCTATCCACAGCACCGTCACCTCTCGGCCCGGGTCCGGGCCTTCGTGGATTACCTGCTGGCAGCGGTGCACCCCGAAGGGTCGCCTGTGCCAGGGGAATATCCCCCTCTTCGTTGACGAGGGCCCCTCATCTGCGTGCCTGCGCCCCCGATACCGGGGGCAAAAAGCCGGTGGCACTCTGGACACAATGGTTGCCTAATTAAATAAATATGCATAAAAATCAATACAGGCAGGGCTCGATATATGAACTCTTCTGCTGTTTGTATGAAGCATCGTGCTGCTGAAAATTTTCTGTGAGCCACCTCCCGCCGTTTAATTCAAGAGCCTATAACCTTGACCCGTACAATAAAAACCTGACGTGTTCCGGTTTATTTCACCATGCATCACAAAGGAGTGTCATATGTATAAAAAAGTGAAACTGGCGAGCATTATCAGCACCCTTATTCTCTCGGCCACTGCATATTCTGCAGAGATGACCGTGGGCTTCTCGCAAATTGGTTCTGAATCCGGGTGGCGAGCTGCAGAAACATCGGTCGCCAAGAGCGAAGCCCAAAAACGCGGCATCATCCTGAAAATTGCCGATGCCCAGCAGAAACAGGAGAACCAGATCAAGGCCATTCGCTCCTTTATTGCCCAAGGAGTGGATGCCATCTTTATTGCCCCCGTGGTACAGACTGGCTGGGAGCCGGTATTGCAGGAGGCGAAAGAGGCCGAGATCCCGGTCTTCCTGCTGGATCGCAATATCACGGTAAAAGATGACGGTCTCTTCATGACCGGGGTCGCCGCCGACAGCGTCCACGAAGGGGAAGTGGCAGCCCAGTGGCTTATCAAGCAGCAGGATGGCAAACCGTGCAACGTGGTGGAATTGCAGGGCACAGTGGGTGCCAGCGTGGCGCTGGATCGCAAGAAGGGCTTCCTCGACACCGTCTCGGCCGTGCCCACCATCAAGATCATCCGCACCCAGTCCGGCGACTTCACCCGCAGCAAGGGCAAGGAGGTGATGGAGAGCTTCATCAAGGCGGAAAATAGCGGCAAGAATATTTGCGCCGTCTACGCCCATAACGATGACATGGCCATCGGCGCCATCCAGGCCATTAAAGAGGCCGGGCTGAAACCGGGCAAGGATATCAAGATCATCTCCATCGATGGCGTGCCGGATATTTTCAAGGCGATGATCGCAGGCGAAGCCAATGCCTCGGTGGAGCTCACGCCGAATATGGCGGGACCGGCCTTCGATGCCCTGCTGGCCTATAAGAAAGATGGCACCCTGCCCCCCAAACATATCAAGACGGAGTCCAAACTGTTTGAGCCCGGGAGTGCCGAGGCGCAGCTCGAGCTGAAAAAAGACATGGGTTATTAATCCCGCTCCCCCGCCAGACTGTCACATAGCGCGCCATATAAGTGATTGAACTTGTATGGCGCGCTATATCGGAGAGCCAATGTTCATGTCAGAGAACACTCACGATGTCGTATTGAATGCACGCGGAATATGCAAGGCGTTTCCCGGAGTACGAGCCCTGCATCAGGTGGACTTCTCCCTGCGCCGGGGAGAGATCATGGCGCTGCTCGGCGAGAACGGGGCCGGCAAGTCCACGTTCATGTACAGAACCTTAAGCGGCAAGCGAATTAATAATACCGTCTAACGTGTTGTTTTGCTTGGATTTTCTCTGCCTACTCTTTTTGCCGTTTTTGGATAAATACACCATTGCCCACTCCAACTTCTCTGTTATTTCCTGCCACG
>NZ_JAGKRI010000325.1:0-372 GCF_017939255.1 Aeromonas sp. Prich7-2 | reverse complement strand
CAGCCCTATGAGTGGGAGCACCACAGCCTGCACATCACCGCCAGCATCGGCATTGCCGTCTATCCCCAGGATGGCACCAGCCTGCACGAGCTGACCCTCAACGCCGATGCCGCCATGTATTACGCCAAGGAGCAGGGGCGCAACGACTACTACTACTTCGACAGCGCCATGAACGCCAACGCCCACCAGCAGTTCCTGCTGCACAAGGAGCTGCAACACGCCCTGGAGCGGGGGGAGCTGGCCCTGCACTACCAGCCCAAATACTGTGCCCGCAGCGGCCAGGTGGTCGGCGCCGAGGCCCTGCTGCGCTGGCAGCACCCGGAGCATGGTGCCGTCTCGCCGGCCAGCTTCCTGCCGCTGGCGGAGAAGAGC
>NZ_JAGKRI010000324.1:0-310 GCF_017939255.1 Aeromonas sp. Prich7-2 | reverse complement strand
TGTCTCCACCCGAGACTCAGTGAAATCGAATTCGCCGTGAAGATGCGGTGTACCCGCGGCTAGACGGAAAGACCCCGTGAACCTTTACTACAGCTTGGCACTGAACATTGAACCTACATGTGTAGGATAGGTGGGAGGCTTTGAAGCGATGACGCCAGTTGTCGTGGAGCCGTCCTTGAAATACCACCCTTGTATGTTTGATGTTCTAACGCAGGGCCCTGAATCGGGCTCGCGGACAGTGCCTGGTGGGTAGTTTGACTGGGGCGGTCTCCTCCCAAAGAGTAACGGAGGAGCACGAAGGTTGGCTAAT
>NZ_JAGKRI010000323.1:18008-22150 GCF_017939255.1 Aeromonas sp. Prich7-2 | reverse complement strand
TGGCGAACAGAGAGGTCAGCTTCCAGCCGCAGTCGCAGTACTTCACGAATTTTACGCATTGCAATCCTCTTGGCAGACATAGGCTCTTCCCTGGCAAAAGGGAGAGCGTATCAAAGGTTTTTAAATCAATGCGTTAAGGATGATTCTGGTGAATGTGAACAGTGATTCCGGGATGTTGAACACTGTTTCCGGAAAGGAGGGGCGAAGTGTTCAGGTTGAACCGGAATGAGCGTTCACATTGGTCCGGAAATGGTGTTCACGTTGAATCGGAATTGGTGTTCATGATCGGCCGGAATATGCAATAAACAAACTGAACAGCCTTGGTCTGCCCGTCAGACAGCCCTGAGTGTAGCGGTCACTTGGGGCTGGGGAAGCTGTGCTCTTACAACTGATTTGGGCAACAACGCCGAATAATATGCTTCCATACTCTAGTTTGTGTGGAGAGAAATATTTCTTATCATCGACTCATTCTGTGAGCCAATGATATTGTCCTATCGGCTCATTTCGTGAGCCGAACAAGATCCTTCATCGGCTCATCTGGTGAGGTGGTCTCAACGCTCACTACTACCTAGATTTAATTTTTGGTTACATAGTTTCATTGCAGGTTGGAGCTAAATAGCTGTTCCGAATAGTAGATCACAGGAGGAAGGGAACTCAGTCCAGTTTGTGCGATCTCATTAGGCGCGAAACAAAACAAGCCACACCAAAAGGACTGAGTTGATGCCTATCCTACCACCCCTGCCACGACCACAACGGCGCCGCATTCACAAAATCATCCATGCCACGCGTGATAAAGGGCATGCTCGTCGCTTGATGGCCATCTTGCTGTTACATGAAGGACGCACGATCACCGATGTTCATCACCTTACCGGCGCTGCTCGCTCGACCATCGGCCGTTGGCTTCGGTGGTATCGGGATGAAGGTGTGGGGGCGTTAGAAGCCTTACCGGCTGGCCGTGCCCCGATCTTACCTGTCGCCAAGATTGTCACCTTACTGGTGCTGCTCATGCAGTTTTCTCCGCAAGATTTTGGTTATCAGCGCAGCCGTTGGTGTACCGAACTATTGGCTATCAAAATCAATCGGTTAATGGGGCTCAATATGGCAGCCTCCACGCTCCGCCGATGGTTACCGCGTATGGGCATTGTCTGGCGAAGGCCCGTGCCGACCTTGCGGATAAAAGACCCTGCCTATCAGGAGAAAATGGCTAATATCGACGCGGCACTGGCCCGCTGTGATGCAGATAATCCGGTGTTTTATGAGGATGAAGTCGATATAGACCTAAATCCCAAATTAGGGGCCGACTGGATGTTCAGAGCGCAGCAAAAGCGGGTTGTCACACCTGGAAAGAACGCCAAACGCCCCGTTCCCGGGGCGTCGGGAACGGGGCACCTGCCAGCGTCATCAGGCGAGATCGAAGCGATCCAGGTTCATCACCTTGGTCCAGGCCGCCACGAAGTCCTTCACGAACTTCTCCTTGGCATCGGCACTGGCGTAGACCTCTGCCAGGGCGCGCAGCTGGGAGTTGGAACCGAACACCAGATCGACCCGGGTTCCGGTCCACTTCACCTTGCCGTTCTTGCGATCACGGCCTTCATAGACTCCCTGGCTGCCCGCCGCCAGCTTCCACTCCGTGCCCATGTCGAGCAGGTTGACGAAGAAGTCGTTGGAGAGGGTACCCGGGGCGGCGGTAAAGACCCCGTGGCAGTTGCCCGCGTTGGTGCCGAGCACCCGCATGCCGCCCACCAGTACCGTCATCTCGGGGGCACTCAGGGTGAGCAGTTGCGCCTTGTCGATCAGCATGGTCTCCGCGAAGCCCGCGCACTCACCCGCGTAGTTGCGAAATCCATCGGCGAGGGGCTCGAGCACCGCGAAGGAGTCCACATCGGTCTGGGCCTGGGAGGCATCCATTCGGCCCGGAGTGAAGGGCACGGTCACGGCGACACCGGCTCTCTTCGCGGCCTGCTCGACCCCCACGCCGCCCGCCAGCACGATGAGGTCGGCGAGGGATACCCGCTTGCCGCCGGTGGCGGAAGCGCTGAAGGTCTGCTGTATCCCGTCGAGGGCCTGAAGCACTTTCGCAAGCTGGGCAGGCTGGTTCACGGCCCACTCCTTTTGCGGAGCCAGGCGGATGCGGGCACCGTTGGCGCCACCGCGTTTGTCAGAGCCACGGAAGGTGGACGCGGAAGCCCAGGCGGTCGACACCAGCTCAGCCACGGACAGGGAGGTCGCCAGGATCTGCTCCTTGAGCAGGGCCACGTCCTTGTCATCGATCAGGGGATGATTGACGGCGGGGATGGGGTCTTGCCAGATCAGCTCCTCTTTGGGTACTTCCGGCCCCAGGTAGCGGGCAATGGGGCCCATGTCGCGGTGGGTCAGCTTGAACCAGGCGCGGGCGAAGGCATCGGCAAAGGCCTGCGGATCCTCGTAGAAGTGGCGGGAGATCTTGCCAAACTCGGGGTCAAAGCGCAGGGTCAGGTCGGTAGTGAGCATGGTCGGCTTGTGGAACTTGCCCGGGATGTGCGCATCGGGAATGATCTCCGGGGCATCCTTGGCCACCCACTGCTTGGCGCCGGCTGGCGATTTGGTCAGCTCCCACTCGTAGTTGAACAGATTTTCAAAGAAGTTGTTGCTCCACAGGGCCGGTGTCTTGGTCCAGGTCACTTCGAGCCCGCTCGAGACGGTATCCTTGCCATAGCCGCTGCCGTAGTCGCTCATCCAGCCGAGGCCCTGGGCCTCCAGAGGCGCGGCTTCCGGCTCTGGCCCCTTGTGGGATTCGGGCGCGGCGCCGTGGGCCTTGCCGAAGGTGTGGCCGCCGGCGATAAGGGCGACCGTCTCTTCATCGTTCATGGCCATGCGACCGAAGGTGGAACGGATGTCCTTGGCCGCCTCCATGTAGTCACCGCTGGCGTTGGGCCCTTCCGGGTTGACGTAGATGAGGCCCATGTGGGTGGCCCCGAAGGGAGCCGTAAGCTCGCGATCGCCCTTGACCCGATCGGGATCGACCCCGAGCCAGGCAATTTCATCCCCCCAGTTGACGTCCTGATCCGGCTCCCACACGTCGGGCCGCCCACCGCCAAAGCCGAAGGTGCGAAAGCCCATGGTCTCCAGGGCGACGTTGCCGGCGAGGATCAGCAGATCGGCCCAGGAGATCTTGTTGCCGTATTTCTGCTTGATGGGCCAGAGCAGGCGACGGGACTTGTCGATGTTGACGTTGTCAGGCCAGCTGTTGAGGGGGGCGAAGCGCTGTTGGCCACGGCCGCCGCCACCGCGACCGTCGGTGGTGCGATAGGTGCCCGCAGCATGCCAGGTCATGCGGATGAACTGGGGGCCGTAGTGACCGAAGTCCGCCGGCCACCACTCCTGGGAATCCGTCATCAGCTTGACCAGATCTTTCTTGAGTGCCTTGTAATCCAGGCTCGCGAAGGCCTTGGCGTAGTCAAAGTCCTTGTCCATGGGATCGGCGCCGGGGGAATGCTGATGCAGCAGATCCAGCCGCAACTGGTTCGGCCACCAATCACGATTGGTTCTGCCGACGCCGGCGGTGTGGTTGAAGGGGCATTTGCTTTCTTCACTCATCTCTGTCTCTCCTTGGCAGTCATGTGCAATGCAGACAACTCAGTATGGGAACTTTTCCTGCAACCGGCGGGGCATGTGACAGGTTAGGCCTTGGACCGGCATCGGGGGGTTATCAATAACTCCTTATATTTCAGCTCATGTACAGGATCTTTAGCGCCAACCAATTGAAATAGATATAAAAAAGGCTTCGTTTGTGATCTAATTTTATCGCCAAACAAAATCAACACGCGCGAAGCCTATGACCATTATTAATGCTAATCACTATCTGGAGCAACTCCTGGCTCCCGCCGCACTCGAGCGCATTGCTCGGCTCTGCAAGTTTTGTCTGCGTCAGCGCGCCATTACCCCTGCCATGCTCGTACCTGCACTGTTGCGGGCCATGGGGGGCGACCAGGTCAATGACATTGCCAGCTTACACCGTCATTTCAATGCCTTGCAGCTGACGAAAGAGCATCAGGTTTCTTACAAACCGTTTCACAATCAGCTGCGTAAAGAGAGCTTTGCCCTGTTTATGAAAGCGCTGGTCGAACGGGCCATCGCCTTGCGTATCGACCATCAACTCAAAT
>NZ_JAGKRI010000323.1:0-17746 GCF_017939255.1 Aeromonas sp. Prich7-2 | reverse complement strand
AAGCTGGCCAACTGCCTGCTGCTGGCTGACGCGGGTTACATTGACAGGGCCTGGTTTGAGCAGGTGAACGACGCTGGCGGATTTTATCTGGTGCGAGGAACGCAAAGCCTGAACCCCAAGATAATCCAGGCCTGGCGCGGTGATGGACGGGAAGTGCCAAAACTGGCGGGACTGTCACTGAAAGAGGCAGGACGGCGGCGCTGTCGGGCCGAGGTGCTGGATATGGTGGTGAAGTCCGGCAAGGTCGAGTACCGCTTGATCCGACGCTGGTTTGCCGAGGAAAAGCGGTTCTGCTTGTGGATGACCAACCTGCCGCGAGCGGCATGGTCAGCAGAGCAGGTGATGAGCCTGTATCGCTGCCGTTGGCAGGGGCGTTGTTGATCAAATCCGTCGCTGGATGGCCGTTCCCCAACCCGTTGATACCACTCAATTCACTGGCTGGCGAACAGGCATACCAAGCCCTATCAGCTTGTTCATCACCTTCACGCCAGCCAGGATTTCGCCCACCTGGGCGTTGTAGTTCCGCAGGCTCAGCGTTGGCCCGATGAGTTGCTTGAACCGGTACATGGCGGTCTCGGCTATCGAGCGCTGGTGATAGCCGGAGTCTTTCTTCCATTGCTTCAGTTCACCGGCCTTGAGCGCCGTCACCGCCTCGTTGCGGGGATGGTCTTCCTCCCACGGTGCCGCATTTTTTCTCGGCGGTATGGTGGCTTTCGCCCCCTTCTTCTTCAGTAGCGCATGACAGGCCTTGGTGTCATACGCACCATCGGCGCTGACCTGTTTTATCTTGCGTCGTAAGGGGTTGAGCAACGTCGGTAACACCTCGTTATCCGCCACCGTCTCCAGGCTGACTTCGGCAGCGATGACCGCATGGGTTGTGGCATCCACCGCCAAGTGGAGCTTGCGCCACACTCGTCGCTTCTCCTTGCCGTGTTTGCGAATTTTCCATTCGCCTTCGCCATAGACCTTGAGGCCGGTGGCATCAATGACCAAGTGAGCCACCGGGCCTTGGCTGGGGAGGCGGTACTTGATGTCGACGGTCTTGGCGCGCTTGCTGATACAGCTATAGTCCGGCGACTGCAAAGGCACCGCCATCAGTTGGAACAACGAGTTAATGAAGCCTTCTAGCGCCCGCAGCGGCAACTTGAACAAGCCTTTTAGCATCAGGGCCGTCTCAATGGCGGTGTCACTGTAGTGGAAACCTCTCCCTCGGCGGCCATGGTGGACCAGGCAATGCCACTGCTTAATGGCTTGTTCGTCCATCCAGATGGTCAACGAACCGCGTTGCACCAAGGCTTGGTTGTACTGCTGCCAGTTGCTGATCTTGTGCTTGGACTTGCCCATCTGATGCTCTCGGAGACTGCGCTACAGGATCAGATCACCGAGATGACAGATAGTTCCCCGATTTGAGCAACAAGGCCGTTGGCAGGTGGAGTTGTTATTTAAAGAGTGGAAATCGCACAACCGGCTCAAGGGGTTTGTGACGGGGGAGAAAGCCATCGCCGAGGGATTGGTGTGGACGAGTTTGCTGTCGCTGGTGATGAAAAGGCGGGTCGCGCAGAGTGTGATGACAGGGAAGCTATCGATGTTGAAAGCGTCAAAGAACAGTACGACATGGTGGTTGCCGCTATTGGAAGCAGTGGCCCATAGAGCGCTGACAGAAATAAGGGAAAGACTGGAATGGGCAGCTGATTATTTGGCCAAGAACGCTTGCCGAACCAAGCAGAGAAAATCGATACAGAACAGGACCTTGGAAGGAGTTTTAAAGGGACTCAACGCTTAAGGTCCTGTACATGTATCACTATTAATAGCAGAACTATTTTCTGGTTATTTTATCGAGATAACCCATGGCGAATGCAGACAAAACAAAAGTGATATGAATCAAAAGATACCATTTTATTTTATCATTAGGAATATTCTCTGTATTCATAAACACTTTTAATAGGTGAATAGATGATATTGCCACAATAGATGCAGCTACTTTATTCTTGAGAGAACCTGCATCTAGCTTACCCAACCAGCCTAACTTATCGTCGTTATCCCCTACGTCTAACCTTGATACGAAGTTCTCATAGCCAGAAAACATCACCATAACTATTAGCCCACCAACAAGAGCAATATCTATAAGTGATAGCGTGACTAGCACTAACTCAACCTCTTTTATCTTCCATATGTTTGGGATTATATGGAATATTTCTTGGAAAAACTTCACTCCAAGTGCTACTAGTACCAGGCTGAGACCTAGATATATAGGAGCCATAATCCAGCGAGATGAATACATTAATTTCTCGAATGCTTTTTCCATACAGTTCGCCAAGCCTATTTTCTTTTTAACAAGTTAGATAACTATAAGCATTAATTCTACAGCCACCCCAAGTATTTTTATAAAGCCATTATTACATCTATGAAAACTTAATTCACATCAAAAGCCCCATCACAATATAAAACAATCTCGTTTCTATGTAGGATATACCATGAATAATCCTAGATAGATTATTGCCATAAAGATACTAACTTAGTATGAACCGCGAATTCAACTTCGAAGTGCGACACTCGCCTATGCCGCCTGACGGTACTCTTCGAATACCTTGACAGGCTGCCTGAATCCGAAACATTTCCGAGGTCGTAGGTTGAGCCACTGCTCCGCTCTCCTGACATCCTCGTCCGTGACCTCTCTAAGGTCTGTTCCCTTTGGGATAAACTGCCTCAACAGCCCATTGCTGTTCTCGTTCAGACCGCGCTCCCACGAAGAGTAAGGGTGCGCAAAGTAAGTCTCGGCACCCAGCGCTTCCTCTATCGCCTTGTGTTCGGCAAACTCGCCGCCGTTGTCAAAGGTGATGGTATGCACCTGTTCGATGTAGGGCGTTAACATCTCGATTATCGCATCCCGCACCACCCCAGCCTGTTTGCTCGCGACCCGCTTAACCAGATAGAGCCGGCTCTTGCGCTCCACCAGGGTGACCAGTGCACCTGTGCCTTGCTTGCCCAGCACCGTGTCCGCCTCCCAATCACCGAGCCGCTCCCGGCTATCGACGATAGCCGGCCGTTCATCAATAGAGCGGGCTTCCTTGATGGGAGAACGCAGGCTGCTCGCCCCCTTGCGGTAGCGCTTGTGGCCCTGGCGCAGATGGCGGTACAACTGGCCACCCCGGGCTTTGTCGGCGGCCACATGGCGGTATATCCACTCGTGACTCACCATGAGGCCTATCTGCTTGCCCACCGCGCTTATCTGCTCCGGGCTCCACCACCAGGCGAGTGTCAGCTCGACAAACTGGATGACATCGGCAGATAGCCGAGATTTGGCCGCACTGGCCCGTCGGTGGGTGGCGTGCTGATGCGCATTGTCTGGCTGGTAGCCCTGCGGCCCGGCGTTACGACGCAGCTCCCGGTAGAGGGTGGAGCGATGAACGCCAATGGCGCGTGCGGTGGCAAGGATGGACATCCCCTGTGCGCGAAGCACCGATAACTGGTATCGTTGCCCCTCGGTCAACTGCTGATAGCTCATGGTGATACTGCTTTTACTTTGGCGAGCAGAAGGGTACCACCAATCAGCAGTTGGCCACCTCTCGCCATTCATCCATGAGTGTCGCACTTATTATCTGAATTCCCGAAATAACTGTTAGGGAAGGTGCGAATAAGTACCCTATGAGCCAAAACTAAAAAGTTTAGCCATTTAATATCAATAATTTAGAATGGTGTGTTTTTGTGCCAAGTGACTTGTTAGCACCTTCCCTAACAAATAGACTGGATAAGCGTACAAAACACCGGTTCAAGACCGGTGTTTTTGATAGTAACAGCAATACCAATAGCGATCTATTTTAGTAACGGCTCATAATTTTAGCAACCCACGCTCTAATATCATTTGACAGACGCGCTGTTTTAACAGTTCTTTTTGAACGACCCGCCCCTGGTCCATCACGATAGTAATTTTGTTCCTGACTCATATAAGTTTCATAGCCAAAATTATTTTTAAGAAATGACTCTAAAAACTTAATTGGAATTTTCCTGTTAGATGGAATGATAAAATAGTCATTATTAAAGAATTTTTTTACTGCAATGAGTTCATGCCCAAACTCAAATTTTCCATTCTCAATCCACGCTAGGAATTTACCAGCCTCATCACTACTGTAGCAATAATTGTCACTGAGTTTTAAATTATTGGCTAGCGATCTTATCATTGCAAATGTTATGGATTCCTGACTGTTATAATAGTCAGCCCCCCTATATACTGGAATGTTATTCGCAATTATTCTGCGAGTATTTCCTCTATCGTCAAATTTTATCAACTCCTCACTTAATTTTTCACCGTAAAAATGCTCAATATCAAAAGCCTCATTAGCATAAAACTCACTTCTATTTAATAACCCGTAAATTCGATCTTCCTCTGTTTTCTGCTCAGCCAACTTAAGCATTTTTTCATCCTTCATAGTCATATCAGGTAAAAGATAGCTAATTTTATAACCCTGTTGTTCAAACATGGTTAGTAGAGTGTAATTATAATCCAAACACAACTTATGTTGAATAAATAATCGGTTAACCATATGCATTAATGTGGGGTTGTGGCAATACTCATGCAAACGTTCAATAGAGTAATCACACCCCAACGCTGACATCACCAGCTCTGTAATGATATGATCTCTATTTTTATACACCCTATTTTTGCCACCAAGCAGCGCTAAAAATGCATTATTAGCATTCCTCGCTCGGTGGACAAACTGCATAATATCATTAGGCTGAACGAGCCCATTTGAAATAATTGCAGTAAATGTTAGGTCCTTATCTGTGAAACTAAATCCATTTTTCACAACCGGTGTAAAAATTGATACCAGTTTACTGCCAACACATTTTTTTATAGCACCATTAGGGAATTTACGAGCAGTGTCAGCATCGATTAATATTTTATTTGGTGTATTTACTGCATTTACCAATACGTTAACATTTGATTTTTTTGCATTATGTGCCTCGTCGCTAAATACAATACATTTTTTGCCACTTGATGCACGCTCATTGATCTTGTTTATAATATCTGGTTTAGTTGTTAAAAATATTTCTGGCATATTCCTAGGTTTGGATGATCTATATACGAACACTTTTTTATTACTGAGCGTGGCTAAATTTGAAATAAAATCAAATGAATCCTGACTTAAAAACGCATCGGCAATAACAACCGTGCTGGCATCAGCAATAATTTTTTTGAAATTATCCATCCTTTCAATGTATTCATCAACTGAGACTCTCATGCCCAATTCTGAGTGCATTAAATTAAAAACATCCTCAAACTCATCTATAATCAAAATTTGGCACTTATCCCGGATATGCTTATATTTTTTACTATATAAAATGCTCAGACTAACACCATAGACACCGGTTTCATTTTTTGTGATATCTGTATGATAGTGTCGTTCATCCTGATCAGGATACAGTGAATTCGTGAACGCTCGAGATGGATTTAAAAAAATAGGATGCATACCATTATTCCCAGCCTCGTCAAATGTGGGCATTAGGCAATTAGTTGTTTTACCAGTCCCTGGCGGAGTAACAACTATGTGAATCCCAGGGAAACGAGCTAGACACAACATTTCGTGACAAAGATCGATATTAGTTTCAGTAATATTATCATTCTTAGTATAGAAATTGTGCGCCAAAGATACCGCGCTCTTTTTAGCAAACAAGTGTTTATTTATAGCCTCGGCGATTCGAGTATGGAATCGATTACTAGTTTGAGACCAAACATGATCTATTAGAGACGCCTGAGACATTATTTCTGGACAAAAATGATGAGAGTTTTCCGCCACAAAATCAATTGCTTCTTTCTCCTCCACCTCATTTTTAGCAAATGGGAGTAGCGTCACCCCTAGATTGAACCTGTTCGAACCTAGCTTAAACTCATGCCCATCCAGCACGACTGTGATCTTATAATCGAATGCAATTTTCACTGCATCAAACCCCGATTTATTGTCAATGATTAATCTTACTGAATTCCTAGACTCACCATCGCCAATAATTTCTACGATTTTATCCCTCAGCGCGTTAGATTCATCAACCCCAAATTTCAACTGGCAGTTATCGCCACAACTCAACACAATCATATCCACCTCATTTAGTTTTTATAATAATATGGTGGCGTTTTTCAACGCTACACTTTTATTATAGTTATTAAATATTTAAATACTTCTCTAGCATTCACACCCAAAATTTTGCGTAGGTATGCCCCTTAGAGATTTTTTAATCTCTTGGAAAAATTCATAAATATAAATTATGTATCTACATACACTGACTGGTATGTACGAAAAGAACGATATGCTTATTCCAAAGCGTTTGCAATAGGTTAAAGAAAAATATCTTGACTTTTTTCTTGAACTATTAGTTAAACATTATAATTGATCCCTAAAATGGCAAAAAAATATATAAACTCTAATATTTTTGAGGGGGTGAGTGTTCTATCTCAGCAGTCAATTAGATACATACAAAGCATGTGAACGATATACAATGGGGATTATCAAGCACCATGTTCAATGCCTCCGCATAAGCGCACAGCCTACTCGCGAGCCACACCAGGTGCTCAATGGCATTCTCTGGATACTCCACACCGGTTCAAGGTCTGCCAGAACCTTTCAGCACATGGAGTTCGGTCTACTGAAGTGGCGCAGAAGAAGTGGAACCGACTCAAGGGATTTGCGTTGCTGAAACTGGTTGTGAATCACGTAAATTCATGGACGGAGTACAGGTTCTGGATGAGTCAGGCAAGAATGCCGCCAACCCCCATTTGACAACAGCTCCCCCCGTCCCCGATGCTCTCTTGATGGCTAATGAAGCCGTTCGAATAGATAGTTCAAGTCTTAACGAAAGCACCGACACTGAGCCATGATATCGACGAGCTTCAACTGTCCCCTTTGACGTTATATCCCATTCAAAAATGCATCATGTCACTTCAACTCGCAAAATGTTACGTCAGTACAAAGTCTGTGGTACGCTCCTACCCTAACATCAAAACCATCCATAAGAAGCATCGCCATGATCCGCTGCCACCTCGCCCGCATGATGGGTGAACGCAAAATGCGTATTGCCGACGTTGCCAGAGTGACGGGGTTAAGCCGAGCTACAGTGACCTTGCTCTACAAAGAGACGGCGCAGAAGGTGGATTTGGAAGCCATTGAGAAGTTGTGCCTGCTGTTTGAGTGCCAGATAGGTGACCTGCTAGAGCTGACCCACCAATAAACGGGATACGCTATGAAGTTTAACGAAGACACCCGCGTCAAGATCCCCACCATTCTTCATCTGATGAGACTGGGCTATCAGTACCTATCGCTTAAAGACCAACGCTGGGATCTGGATACCAACATCTTCCCTGAGCTGTTTAACAAGGCCATTCTCAAAATCAACCCAGGTATTGAGCCCGATGATGTAAGCCGCCTGCTTGAAGACATCAAGCTAGAGCTGGATTACGAAGATCTTGGGCGAGCCTTTTTCGAGCGACTGACGGATCGCTCCAACACCAAGCTGATCGACTTTGAAAACTTTAACAACAACAGCTTTCACGTAGTCACTGAGCTGACTTGCCAGAATGGCGATGAAGAATTTCGCCCTGATATCACCCTGCTGATCAACGGGATGCCGCTGGTCTTCATTGAGGTGAAAAAGCCGAACAATCGGGAAGGCATTTTGGCCGAGCGAGATCGGATCAATAAACGCTTCCAGAACCCCAGATTCAAGCGTTTCGCCAACATTACCCAGTTCATGATTTTCTCCAACAATATGGAGTATGACGACGGCGATCCTGAACCCGTGCAAGGTGCTTTCTATGCCAGCAGCTCCTATCACAAACCAGTGTTCAACTACTTCCGTGAAGAAGAGATACTGAACCTGACAGCCCTGTTGAAACCCGTATCAGATGAAGAAGAGCTGCGAGTACTCAAAGACAACAATCTGGAGGTGATCCGCAGTAACCCTGAATTTCAGACGAATAAACAGCCCGAACGCCCAACTAACCGTATCTGCACCTCCTTGGTAAGCCGTGACCGCCTGGCGTTCATCCTGCGCTATGCACTGGCCTATGTGGCAGAGACCGACGGACTACAAAAGCACGTCATGCGCTACCCGCAACTGTTCGCAACGAAAGCCATCGAGCGCAAGCTGAATGAGGGCGTGAAAAAAGGCATCATCTGGCACACGCAGGGCAGCGGTAAAACGGCGCTGACTTACTACAACGTGCGCTTTCTGACGGATTACTTTCAGAAGCAGCAGGTTATTCCCAAGTTCTACTTCATTGTGGACAGACTTGATCTGCTGCAACAATCCCAGCGGGAATTCACCGCCCGCGGCTTAACGGTACACACCATTAACTCCCGTGACGCCTTCGCCAAAGACATCAAAGCCACGCAGGTCATTCACAACCATTCCGGCAAACCGGAAATCACGGTGGTGAATATTCAGAAGTTTCAGGATGACCCGGATGTATTGTCTACCAAAGACTACGACATCAATATCCAGCGGATCTTCGTTCTGGACGAAGCCCACCGCAGTTACAATCCCAAAGGCAGTTTTCTGGCCAACCTGTATCAATCTGACCCCAACGCCATCAAGATTGCGCTAACGGGTACGCCGCTGATTGTGGATGAAGATAAAGCCAAGAAGAACCCAGATTCCAAAGCCATCAGCTCTAAACAGATCTTTGGCGACTATATCCACAAGTACTACTACAACGCCTCTATCGCCGATGGTTACACCCTGCGCCTGATCCGCGAAGAGATCGCCACCAACTACAAATTGGTGCTGCAACAGGCGTTAAAAGATGTGGAAGTGAAAATGGGCGACATAGATCGCAAGCAGATCTACGCCCATTCAAGTTTTGTTGAACCCATGCTGGATTACATCGTCACCGACTTTGAAAAAAGTCGAGGGGCGCTCAATGATGCCAGTATTGGTGGCATGGTGATTTGTGACAGCTCTGATCAGGCAAAGGAGATGTTCAGGCTCTTCGGCGAGAAATATGCCGAACCAGAACCGCTGGATGCGAGTGTAAAAGAAGCCAATCAGCAAGCCTACGATCTTCCTATGGTGGCCGAACACTCTCCGGAATATGAAACTCCGGGCGAGCCATCCAACAAAGAGCCTCAACCGAAGCGACCAAAATCAGCGAAGAACGAAGTAAAGAGTGCCGTATTGATCCTGCACGACATCGGCACCAAGGAAGACCGTAAAGAGTGGGTCGAAGACTTCAAAGCAGGGAGGATCGACTTCCTGTTTGTGTACAATATGCTGCTCACAGGGTTCGATGCCAAACGACTGAAAAAGCTCTATCTGGGCCGAGTGATCCGCAAGCACAACCTGTTACAGGCGCTAACGCGGGTAAACCGCACCTATAACGACTTCCGCTACGGTTATGTAGTGGACTTTGCCGATATTCGTAAAGAGTTTGATGCCACCAACAAAGCCTACTTCGACGAGCTTCAGTCAGAGCTGGGCGATGAAATGGAGCACTACTCCAACCTGTTCAAATCTCAGGAAGAGATCGCGCAAGAAATTGATCATATCAAAGATGTGCTCTTCCGCTTTGATACCGAAAATGCCGAAATTTTTACCGACCAGGTCAGCCAAATCCAGGACCGTGAGACAGTATTAGCTCTGAAAAAAGCCCTGGAAAACGCCAAGAGCTTGTACAACCTTATACGTTTACAAGGCGACTACGAGTTACTGGAGCAACTGGACTTTGCCAAGCTCAATATCCTCTATCGGGAAACCTGCAATCACCTCGATATGCTCAACCTCAAAGAGAGCATCGAGAACGGCACCGACACCACCAACCTGCTGAATGTCGCCCTTGAGGATGTGCTGTTCCGCTTTATCAAGGTGGGGGAAGAAGAACTGGTACTGGCTGACCAGTTAAAGAACACTCTGCGCCAAACCCGCGAAGCCTTGGCCAGTAACTTCGACCAACAAGATCCGAAGTTTGTTAGCCTCAGAGAGGAACTGGAAAGGCTCTTCAAGAAAAAGAACCTCAGCGAGGTCACTCAAGATGAAATGGTGGCCAACATTGATGCACTCAACAAAATTCACGATCGCGTTAAAGAGTTGAACCGTCAGAACAACCAACTGCGCCAGAAGTACTTGGGTGATGCCAAATACACCCGAATTCACAAGCGCTTGCAGGAACACGGAGATATTTCTGAAAACGAGCGCAAGATTTTTGAAGCCTTAACCGGTGTAAAACAGGACGCCGACGAAAAGGTACTGAACAACAGCCAGATACTAGATAACGAAAGCTACTTCGAACGCCAGATGATGCCCAAGGTCATCAATCGTTTTATGAACCAGCAAAATATCAAGCTCAATGCCGATGCCTCCAGATTTATCAATCATCTGGTGGTCGCCGAATACCTGAAAGAATTTAATACCGGCAGTAGAGCCTGGTAAACCATAAAGAGTCGTTAACAGATGGTAGAACTAGAGTTTCAACAAAAAACCAAAGAGCTGATCGACAGCCTCAAAAATATCTGCGCCCACTATGGCTTGGGTAACGATGGGAATGAATTTAAAATCATTACCCAGACCTTCCTCTACAAGTTTCTCAACGATAAGTTCGCCTATGAAGCGAAGCAGATCGACAAAAAGGTAGCCAGCGCCGAGAAATGGGAAGAAGTCTTGAGCGCTATGAGCGAAGACGAACTGGAAATGCTCCAGCTACAAATGGGAGGAGACACAGCGCTTTTAAAGCCCCACCACTTTATCAGCTACCTCTTTAGTCAGCAAAACGCGCCAGACTTTGCCAAGCTGTTCGACGACACCCTGCGTGACATTGCTCAAACCAACAACGACGTATTCGCGGTCAAGACCGACGGCGGCGCCAAGGTGGTGTTATTTGATCGCGTGAGTGAATACATTGCCGATGAATCCAAACGTGATGCCTTCTGCCGTGCCATCATCAACAAGCTGGTCGAGTTCAGCTTCGAGCGCATCTTCACCCAAAAATTTGACTTCTACGCCACCATCTTTGAATACCTGATCAAAGACTACAACAGCAACGCTGGCGGTAAATACGCCGAGTACTATACGCCCCATGCCGTGGCTCGCATTATGGCCGCCATACTGATCCCGGCTGACCAGCAAGGCAAAGTCAAAAACGTCAGCTGCTACGACCCCTCCGCAGGTTCCGGCACCCTGCTAATGAACGTGGCCCATGCCATAGGTGAAGATAAGTGCAGCATTTACACCCAGGATATCTCACAAAAGTCTTCAAGCCTGCTGCGTCTTAACCTGATCCTGAACAACCTGGTGCACTCCATCCCTAACGTGATCCAGGGCAATACCGTGCTACACCCTTACCACAAGGACGGCAAAGAGCTGAAGAAGTTTGACTACATTGTCTCTAATCCGCCGTTCAAGATGGATTTCAGCGATTTCCGTGATGAGCTGGATAGTAAAGAGAACAAAGATCGCTTCTTTGCAGGTATTCCCAAGATCAAAGCCAAAGCCAAGGACAAGATGGAAATTTACCAATTGTTCTTGCAGCACATCATCTACTCCCTCAAACCAGGTGGCAAAGCGGCAGTCGTGGTGCCTACCGGCTTTATTACGGCTCAATCCGGCATCGATAAGAGCATCCGCGAATATCTGGTGAATCACAAAATGCTGGCCGGTGTTGTTTCCATGCCCTCCAATATTTTTGCCACCACCGGCACCAACGTTTCCATCCTGTTTATGGATGACCGCAACAAAGACAAGGTAGTGTTGATTGATGCTTCCAATCTGGGCGAGAAAATCAAAGACGGAAAGAATCAAAAAACTGTGCTCAGCGAAGAGGAAGAGCAACGCATTATCGATGTATTTAATTTCAAAGATAGAGAAGATGATTTTTCAGTTGTTGTCAGCTACGACGATATTGCCGCGAAAAACTACTCGTTAAGTGCAGGCCAGTACTTCGATGTGAAAATAGAATATGTGGATATTACCCCAGCGCAGTTTGCTGAGAAGATGCAGGGTTTTACCAAAAACCTGGATGACATGTTTTGTCAGTCTCGTACGTTGGAAACTGAGATTAAAAAGCAGCTGGCGGGGTTGAAATATGAGTAAGGTTAGCCCGAAAAGGTTAGGCGATCTCATAACTCTGAAACGGGGTTATGACCTACCAGAGAAGGACAGAATTGCTGGCCCATATCCTGTCATTAGTTCAGCGGGGGTTTCTGGGTATCACAACGAGTATAAGGTTGAAGGTAAAGGCGTTGTAACCGGACGATATGGCACATTAGGCGAAATGTATTTCGTAGAAGGAAAGTACTGGCCACACAATACAGCTTTATATGTCCAGAACTTCAAAGGTAATGATCCGAAGTATATATATTACTTATTGAGCTGCTTAGGCAGAATTCGGACCTCTGACAAAAGCGCTGTACCAGGAGTTAACAGGAACGAACTTCATGAAATGGTCATTCCTGCGATTGAAGACAAAAAACTTCAAGTTGCGATAAGGAAGGTTCTTGAAGCAGTCGACAAAAAAATCGAACTCAATAACCGCATCAACGCCGAATTGGAAGCTATGGCAAAAATCATGTACGACTACTGGTTTGTGCAGTTCGACTTCCCCGATGCCAACGGCAAGCCCTACAAAACTTCTGGTGGGAAAATGGTCTATAACCCAACCCTAAAGCGCGAAATACCGGAGGATTGGAGAGCGGGTAACGCATTAGAGGTGGCCCATTTATTTGGCGGTGGCACGCCAACGAAAACAAAACAAGAGTATTGGAATGGGACGATTCCATTTTTCACACCAAGTGATTCTGATAATAATATATATTCAGTATCAACTGAAGATTACATCACCGACGAAGGATTACAGAACAGTAGTACACGATTATTCGAACCGCATACGGTGTTTATCACAGCAAGAGGCTCCGTGGGCAGGCTAGCGCTAAATGCCGTGCCGATGGCTATGAACCAATCCTGCTATGCACTGAAAGCAAAGAATGGGATAAGCTATACATTTTTATTTTTCTTGACCAAGGAGCTTATCCATCATCTTGAAGTAAAATCGAGTGGTTCTGTATTCAATTCGATTGTGTCTAGCGATATTGAATATACGAATTTAGCACTGCCCAGTGAGCGAACTGTCATTGAGGAATTCTCTGCACTAGCGGAGCCTATCTTTGAAAAAATTGAAGCATCCACCAAAGAAAATAGACAGCTTTCTGTACTCCGTGACTGGCTACTTCCCATGCTAATGAACGGTCAGGTGACGGTAAAATGATCATAAACACTGCGTTCCGGATCTTGTTGACCTTCAATGCCACGTCACTACTGGTGATAATTTTCTTGGTACAGAAAGGGTATGTATTGAGTCACTTTGTCAACGGTGTTTACTGGCTCAGTTGGACAACAATACTCCCGAACGCAGTGTCTTACATGTTTTATTTGCTGATCCCTATTTTATCCACTGGGGTTAGCATTTTGCTAAGCAATAAACTAGGTAAGGATGAGTTTAAAGCTGGTGAGGTGGGAAGCATCGAGCATGCGAATAACAGTTTTTTACCTAGCTACTTGGGCTACTTTTTTGTAGCACTAAGTATTGGTAACTGCGAAACCCTCTGGTTTGTTTACGGTGTGTTATTTGTGTTTACTTTTCTGTCTCAAGCTCTTTACTTTAACCCACTGTTTTTGCTATTCGGATACGAGTTTTACAACATAACGACCAAGAATGGCACTGCAATTTTTCTGATCAGTCGTCAACGGTACAAAAAGCCAGATGACATTCAAATAAAAGTGGCTTATAGAATCAATAATTACACATTCATAGAGCGAGGATAAAATGGACCACATATTGGCCAGAGTTAAAGGGTTACGCAAAAAACCATTTTTCAAAATGGTCTCTGATCAATCGCTATTTGATATTGCAGCCATCAATTTGGATGCTTGCATACCTTACAACCCAGACCACAATCTGGATGAGGATGCATGGTTTAAAATTGAAGGTTTCAGTCACCAAGGTTTTTGTCTTGATCTTCTAAAGCAAGATTTCGACTCCAAAGACTATAATGACCTGACCAAAGATAATTTCTCTAAAATTGCCTTCTTGTTTGCTGTTCAAGGTGATGATTTTTATTTTCAAAAAATCACACCAAGCCTTTTCGTTAAACGTAAAACACTGACCTTCGGCGAAGTCGCAGTGCTTGAGCAAAGCCAAACACGGTTAGTAATAAATTCACTTCCTGATGCCGTATACTTTAAAGCGGCAGACACCTTGATATTTAGAAATCTGGCAACCATTTCAAGTATCTTCACTGGAATTGACGAGCTGTATAAAGAAGCTACCAACGAGGAAGTGAAGCAGTTTTTAGATGAGCCATTCATCGCATTGAGTGATGACTACAGCCTGGATAAGGTTTCAAAACCAAATCGTAAGCGTATTGGTCTTGCCATTGCGACGCTTGATGCCATGTCAGACGATGATAAAACTCACATGCTCGATTACATCGACGGCTATTGCGGTGAGCAGAGATTAACATTCGATAGAGAAAATAAGAAATTTGAAATATCCAATGATGATGAGTTAAAAATTTTACTATACGGTATTGAACAGCGTTTTTATACGACACCTTTTAGTCATGAGAAAAGACTTGCCAACTCGGTACAGACGCTAAGTTAATGATGAACGATGGGGTTAAAATAAAGATCTTCTATAACATTTACTGGTGATGATTAAAATTACTGGTTGGAACTCTGCGATAAAAATGGCGTAAATCTCAAATCAATTTTTATCGATTGGTTCCCTGTAACAGAGTCGGCAGTTACACAGAATTATTTACAGGCTCTGTGTGAACATCATCACCTGTAAAAATGCAAAATTAGGTGTGGAATGACGGCTATATCATAACCCTACTATTTAATTGGTAGTCAATCAACAACACATTAAAAATGGGCTTTAAGTTACTAGCCCATTTATAACATATCATCAATGCCACATTTTAAATAGCACTTAACACTGTATATGACACCGCACTTCCTTACTTATCTCATCATCAAAACTAGTAGGCAAGGACAGAATCTCATCTAGTACAGAAGAAATCTCTTGATCGTTGATATTTTTTCTAGCAACGTTGCCAACATTATCTAAAAACTCAGAAACAAGTGCCAGCAAACAACACTCACCAAGATCACTCATGACACTTTTTTTGTCTAAGATAGAAATCAACATATTTATCCCATCTTCATACTTATGATTATCATTCAAATACATTTTTGCAAGTTTAAATGTTGCACCTAAATGGTTACCATTACGAGAAGCCAACTCAAATAATTTAATTGCATCGTCCTTGTTCTTATCATGATGTAGTGCGATATAACCACGTCGATAGTTTATATCATCATCATAAAGACTTGGGAATTGACTAATGTAGGAATCCATAATATTTTTACATTTATTTATATCTGCATTTACTCCATCACCAATGTGATAGATATATGCTAGACGACATAGGATTTCTGGGTCTCCAGAACCAATACATTGGTTATACCAAAATTCAGCTTTTTCAATATCCTGGGAAACAGTAAGCCCTTTTGCATAGCGAGTTCCCAGTACAAATTGAGCCTTGCTATCACCTGATTTAGCTAGCGAAACAAGTTCATCTATAGTGCTATCATCTAAATGATGGCAATAATTAATTTCTGTGTAGTTTAACAAGTGATAATCTCGGACCCAATACATAAGGTGCGTCAATGCCGCCCGACAATTAGTATCACCATAACCTGCTCGATAGAGTTGCCAGTACAATTTGGCTAGTTGCCATTTTGCGTCTCTTACTCCATTTTCAGATGCGTATTCTAGACTACTCTTAATACTTTCAATATCTCTGAGAAATCTATCCTTATGATTCTCACATTCACCTTTGTCATTCAATAATGACCTGAGTTCACAAAGTTCCTTCACAGACAGTAAATATTTAGCGGCAGGATAGTTTCCATATGCAGCAGATGCTAGCATCTCTAATCCATCGCTACAGCTCGCATCTTCATTTAACAGTATGATGCTGGCCTTATATTTAGCTTCCATACTGCCTTTTTTTGCTGCTTCGAGATAATGCCCCCAATCTGGCCCTATTTCATATTCACGTCCTCCAATCTTGATGTTCTCAAACTGAGTATTATCAAGTTCGTATCCCAGCCAACAGTAGCACAAGTCTCCAATTTTCACTTGCGCCTGAATATGCCCGGCATCTTTTGCTTTATTTAAAAACTCAAATGCCATATTGAGATCACGCTCTATCTTATATTTTTTGTAGCTTTTTAGATGCATTAATCCTAATTGATATAACGCATCAATATTTCCCTGTTCGGCTGAGAGTGTAAATAGCTGATTTGCATGTACATCAACCTCTGGCCCTTCATTTTTATTGACTAAATGAATGCCCATTTTCAATTGGGCAAGTGGATGGCCATTTTTTACTGCCAACTCAAGCCATTCAATTGATTTTTTCTCATAGCTTTCCTTTGCCTTTTTTTCACTTATCTTCAAACACAGTTGAGATAAATTATACTGCGCATTTCCATTGCCCTTTTCAGCTGATTTTATATAAAAATATTCAGCTTTATCGTCATCCTTAGATATTAATACCCCTTCATCATAAATCCATCCTAGTGTAAAGTAGGAAAGCGCACACCCATTCTCCCCTGCTTTCCCAAAATACTTAATTGCTTTATTTATATTTTGAGTTACACCATGACCATGAAAATAGAGCATGCCAAGTTTTAAATTTGATTGAGGGTGGCCGCGTGACGCCGCAATCTCATATATTTCAATCGCTTTTAGAAAGTCAGCATCTACGCCGATCCCAAATTCGTAAGAAACTGCCTCTTGATATATTGGCTCCATAGAGCGCTCATAACAATCAACTACTTTTTCAGTACCATTGACGATCTTTATGAATGTCATTCCAACCTCCACGTATCCATTTAGTCAACTTGATCTCAATCTATCATCTTCAGAATATTCTTTAATTACATTTCAGCATAAGTATGAGCTCTGTAACATTTATTATAGATTTAAAGCAGATCATCCACGCAACACATGCTCAATGAGCCTGGCAAGGCAGGGTTTCGCATCAAAGCCTTGCGCACATACTCATCACTATCAAAAAGTAACTCGTTCATCTGTTCAGGTTTTAGTAGCGGATTACTCGCCGCTGACATACGGATTAAAGGACGGTCATCAGAAACAAATTGAATCAACATCCTTGATGGCAATGCTCGATTACCGGCTGCCGCAGCCAAAACTCTTATATCATCGTAGTTTGTCCGCTCAAGCAATTGTATCAATAACGCTTGAGAAACCTTCGGGTTACCAGCAATACCGACACGGACATCTTCTGCTTCATCCAGAGATAACGCGTTTAATACGGATAAGGGGGTTGAGGGATTACGAGCCACATTTGCACGGACATGTCTATCAGCATCTGTGGACAATGAATTGAGTACTATTGTGGGGGTTAACGGATGTCTAGCTACGGCAACTCTCTGTACAACATTAGTATGAGTCGATAATTCACTGAGAGTGCCAGGTTGAATGACAGTACTGCTGATAGCTAATTCACTCACATCCTCGTCATCATCGTGAGCTAGGGAAGGTGCGAACAAGTCCCTGATATGAGATCATGTTTGTCATCTGGAGCCATGGAACAGGGTTCATCATGAGTCATCAACTTACCTTCGCCGACAGTGAATTCAGCAGTAAGCGCCGTCAGACCAGAAAAGAGATTTTCTT
>NZ_JAGKRI010000322.1:0-319 GCF_017939255.1 Aeromonas sp. Prich7-2 | reverse complement strand
CCAAAACAGGCTTGTCAGCGATGGAGCTAAAGCGCCAGTTGGGCGTCAAATATGACACCGCCTGGATGCTCAAGCACAAGCTGCTGCAAGCCATGAAAGAGTCCGATGACAAGCAGCCCATCAGCGGCATCATTCAGCTCGATGATGTCTACTGGGGTGGCGAGCGCCGTGGTGGCAAACGGGGTCGGGGCGCGGCAGGCAAGACGCCGTTTGTGGCAGCAGTGGCCCTGAACAAGGAAGGACATCCAATCAAGATGCGGATGACGGTGGTCGATGGTTTCAAAACCAAGTCCGTTGCTGATTGGGCAAAACGGCATAT
>NZ_JAGKRI010000049.1:62180-63918 GCF_017939255.1 Aeromonas sp. Prich7-2 | reverse complement strand
CAATTTCCCAGGCATTACTCACCCGTCCGCCGCTCGCCGGCAAAAGTAGCAAGCTACTTTCCCGCTGCCGCTCGACTTGCATGTGTTAGGCCTGCCGCCAGCGTTCAATCTGAGCCATGATCAAACTCTTCAATTTAAGTTTGGTTACCACTCTTTGTTACCAAGGAGTTGGCGGCTCAATGAATTGCTGAATTAACTGCTGCAACTTTCGTTGCTTTGGTCACTTCATCAGACATTGATATCAAAAATTGTTTTTGATGCTCGATGCTGTGAGTGCCCACACAGATTGCTTGATTCAAATTGTTAAAGAGCGACGCAGCTTTTGCGCTGCTGCGGGAGTGGCATTCTACTCAACCGCCTTCTCGAGTCAAGCCTTATTTTTACAGGCTTTTCGAGGCTATCGACTCAGGCTTTGCGTTGCTGCTTGCCCTGTCGATGGAGGCGCATTATAGGGAGCGAATTCGTTCTGGCAAGGGGATAATTGCAAAAAGATGGCTTCCATCGTTCAATCGCTCACAAAGCCACCAAAAAGCATCTTAATCCAGCGAAATCAGCCTGCGACAGGTGCTGCAACGGCAAAATCATGCAGGTTGTCGTAGATGGCATCGGCCAGTTCAATCCCCGCATCAGTAATCGGCTTACCCGTTCTGACCATTATCTTGTGACCGACCTTGGCATTGATGGCCGCCTTCAAGTCTGAAGGTTTGTCACCCACCATATAAGAGCGGCTCATATCGATACCGAGCTCCCGCTGGGCAAGCAACAACATACCCGGTTCGGGTTTGCGGCAGTCGCAGGGGGCACCGTGGTTCGGGTGATGGGGGCAGAAGTAGATACCATCGAGATCCACATCGCGATCGGCCAATGACCAATCCATCCACTCGGTCAGGTTCATGAAGTCATCTTCAGTGAAGTAACCACGGGCAATGCCGGATTGGTTGGTCACCACGACCAGCAAATAGCCTTTTTTCTTCAGCAATTGCATGGCCTCAATCGCCCCGGGCAGAAAATGGAAGTCATCAACCTGGCTGACATAACCCGTGTCTTTGTTGATGACACCATCGCGATCCAGAAAAATGGCGGGTTTACTCACAGCAACTACCTCTATAGATGATTTCGCAAAAGTATCTCACAAGCCATTTAAAGCCCCAAAAGTAAAAGGGGTGGCCGAAGCCACCCCTTTTATGTGTGCATATAAAGTATCGATTAAGCGATAACTTTAGCTACAACACCAGCACCTACGGTACGGCCACCTTCACGGATGGCGAAACGCAGGCCGTCGTCCATCGCGATCGGGGCAATCAGGGTAACAACCATCTTGATGTTGTCGCCCGGCATGACCATCTCTACGCCTTCCGGCAGTTCGATGGTACCGGTCACGTCGGTAGTCCGGAAGTAGAACTGCGGACGGTAGCCCTTGAAGAACGGGGTGTGACGACCACCTTCTTCCTTGGACAGCACGTACACTTCAGATTCGAACTTGGTGTGCGGCTTGATGGTGCCCGGCTTGGCCAGTACCTGACCACGCTCTACGTCTTCACGCTTCACGCCACGCAGCAGCGCGCCAACGTTCTCACCTGCACGACCTTCGTCCAGCAGTTTGCGGAACATTTCAACGCCGGTACAGGTGGTCTTGGTGGTATCTTTGATACCAACGATTTCCACTTCTTCACCAACCTTGACGATACCGCGCTCTACACGACCGGTTACTACGGTACCACGGCCTGCGATGGAGAAT
>NZ_JAGKRI010000049.1:0-61920 GCF_017939255.1 Aeromonas sp. Prich7-2 | reverse complement strand
ATTGCGCCGTCCATCTGGGCAGCACCGGTGATCATGTTTTTAACGTAGTCGGCGTGACCCGGGCAATCTACGTGAGCGTAGTGGCGGGTAGCAGTGTCGTATTCTACGTGGGAGGTGTTGATGGTGATACCACGCTCACGCTCTTCCGGTGCCTTGTCGATCTGGTCGAAGGCGAAAGCTTTACCACCGAAGTGCTTGGCCAGCACGTTGGTGATGGCGGCGGTCAGGGTGGTTTTACCGTGGTCAACGTGGCCGATGGTGCCGACGTTTACGTGCGGTTTATTACGCTCAAATTTTTCTTTAGACACGACGTAGTCCTTCTAGGTTAAACCCGCCTACCGTCGTAGGCGGGGAATCTTAAATTACTTGGATTTGCGCTCTTCGATCACGGCCTGGGCGACGTTGGTCGGGGCATCGTGATACTTGGCGAATTCCATGGCGTAGGAAGCACGACCCTGGGTAGCAGAACGCAGGGAGGTGGCGTAACCGAACATTTCGGCCAGCGGCACCAGCGCACGTACGATCTTGCCGGACGGGCCATCTTCCATGCCTTCGATCAGGCCGCGACGACGGTTCAGGTCACCGATCACGTCGCCCATGTAGTCTTCCGGAGTCTCGACTTCGACCTTCATGATCGGTTCGAGCAGTACCGGGTTGGCCTTCATGAAGCCAGCCTTGAACGCCAGAGAAGCAGCGATCTTGAACGCCAGTTCGGAAGAGTCGACATCATGGTAGGAACCGAAGTGCAGACGCACACCCAGATCCATTACCGGATAGCCTGCCAGCGGGCCGGACTTCAGCTGCTCGCGGATACCCTTGTCAACACCCGGGATGAATTCGCCCGGAATCACGCCACCCTTGATGTCGTTGACGAATTCGTAGGCTTTGCCTTCTTCCAGCGGGTACATGTCGATAACGACGTGACCGTACTGACCACGACCACCGGACTGCTTGGCATGCTTGCCTTCGATGTCCTTGACGGTGTTGCGGATGGTTTCACGGTAGGCAACCTGCGGCTTACCTACGTTGGCTTCTACCTTGAACTCGCGACGCATACGGTCAACGATGATGTCCAGGTGCAGCTCACCCATACCGGCGATGATGGTTTGGCCAGATTCTTCGTCGGTCCATACGCGGAAGGACGGATCTTCCTGAGCCAGACGGCCCAGAGCCAAGCCCATCTTCTCTTGGTCAGCCTTGGATTTCGGCTCAACGGCGATGGAGATTACCGGTTCCGGGAATTCCATACGCTCCAGGATGATCGGTGCGCTTTCGTCACACAGGGTGTCACCGGTGGTGACGTCCTTCAGGCCGATGGCAGCAGCGATGTCGCCTGCGCGAACTTCTTTGATCTCTTCACGCTTGTTGGCGTGCATCTGAACGATACGGCCGAAACGCTCGCGCTTCTCTTTAACGGAGTTCAGCACGGAGTCACCGGAGTTGACCACACCGGAGTAAACACGGAAGAAGGTCAGGTTGCCCACGAACGGGTCGGTAGCAATCTTGAATGCCAGAGCAGAGAACGGCTCGTCATCGGAAGCGTGACGCTCGTCCTTGGTCTCGCCATCCAGCTTCAGACCGTCGATAGCAGCAACGTCGGTCGGAGCCGGCAGGTACTCGACCACGGCATCCAGCATGGCCTGTACGCCCTTGTTCTTGAACGCGGAGCCACAGGTAACCAGGATGATTTCGTTGTTCAGAACACGCTGACGCAGAGCTTTCTTGATCTCTTCTTCAGTCAGTTCTTCACCACCCAGGTATTTTTCCATCAGGTCTTCAGACGCTTCAGCAGCGGCTTCAACCAGGTTCATGCGCATTTCTTGCGCCTGTTCCAGCAGCTCAGCCGGGACGTCTTCGTAGTCGAAGGATACGCCCTGGTCAGCTTCGCTCCAGTTGATGGCTTTCATCTTGACCAGGTCGATAACGCCCTTGAAGTTCTCTTCGGAACCGATGTTCAGTTGCAGAGGAACCGGGTTACCTTTCAGACGGGTCTTGATGTGCTCAACGCAGCGCAGGAAGTTGGCACCGGTACGGTCCATCTTGTTGACGAACGCGATACGGGGAACCTTGTACTTGTTAGCCTGACGCCATACGGTTTCAGACTGGGGCTGTACGCCACCTACGGCACAGTACACCATCACGGCGCCATCCAGAACACGCATGGAACGCTCTACTTCGATAGTAAAGTCAACGTGGCCCGGGGTATCGATGATGTTGATACGGTGCGGTTGGAACTGTTTACCCATACCGGACCAGAAAGCGGTGGTCGCGGCGGAGGTGATGGTGATACCACGCTCTTGTTCCTGTTCCATCCAGTCCATGGTGGCGGCGCCATCGTGAACTTCACCGATCTTGTGACTTACACCGGTGTAAAACAGAACGCGCTCGGTAGTAGTAGTCTTACCGGCGTCGATGTGAGCGGAGATACCGATATTACGATAACGCTCAATGGGGGTTGTACGAGCCATTGTCATCCTCTTACTAGGGCGCTTGTCCCCAGATAATTAAAGGTGCGCAGAGTCATAAGACCCTGCGCAAGCGGATTACCAGCGGAAGTGAGCGAAGGCCTTGTTCGCTTCAGCCATACGGTGAACGTCTTCACGTTTCTTGACAGACGAACCCTTATTGTCAGCGGCATCCAGCAGCTCGCCAGCCAAACGCTGAGCCATTGATTTTTCACCACGTTTACGAGCGGCATCAACCAACCAGCGCATTGCCAGAGCATTGCGACGTACCGGACGAACTTCTACCGGCACCTGATAGGTTGCACCACCGACGCGACGAGATTTAACCTCGACCGCCGGACGAATGTTGTCCAGAGCGACTTCGAACAGGGCCAGGTGCTCTTTGCCAGATTTGGTGGCAATGATGTCCAGGGCGCCATAAACGATGGCTTCTGCAACAGATTTCTTACCGTCAACCATTACTACGTTGACAAATTTAGCCAGCAGCTCAGATCCGAACTTGGGATCCGGCAGGATTTTACGCTGACCAACAACACGACGTCTTGGCATTTCAAATTCTCCGTAACTTCAGGGGTTACCCAAAACTAGAAAGTTATCTAACTAGAAACGAATTAACGTTTGGCCTTACTTAACGGAGAACCATTAAGCTTTCGGACGCTTCACGCCGTACTTGGAGCGAGCCTGTTTACGGTCTTTAACACCGGCACAGTCCAACGCACCACGAACGGTGTGATAACGAACACCTGGCAAGTCTTTTACACGACCGCCACGGATCAGAACAACAGAGTGCTCTTGCAGGTTGTGACCTTCACCACCGATGTAGGAGGTGACTTCGAAGCCGTTGGTCAGACGTACACGGCATACTTTACGCAGTGCAGAGTTAGGCTTCTTCGGGGTGGTGGTGTATACACGGGTGCATACGCCACGCTTCTGAGGGCACGCTTCCAGCGCCGGCACGTTGCTTTTCACAACGAGCTTGATGCGTGGCTTGCGAACCAACTGGTTAATAGTTGCCATCAAAAGGCTCCTGATAATGACTTCATAAACGTGTGAAAAATCCTCCCCGCAGATACGGGGACGCGAAATTTTATGCCCTGTTGTCTGGGGAGTCAAGATTTATACAATTTGCACACCGAAATGGCAAATGACAGTCGAATGACATTATGCTAAGCAACTGAGATAAAAAGGAAAACCAAGCCTAACCGCCCCAGGTCTGCGGTGATCCGTGCTCGGCGATCAACCTGATCAAACCCGGCATATCGAGTTCCATCCCGATCCCGGATGACAAGCCTCTCGCTTGCAGGTCTTCCTTCATGACGTACAGGGGGACCTCTGCCAAGCGCTCGCACCACCCGGGGGCAGCCGCCGCCATCACGGCATCCTGCATCAACACCACCAGATCCCCTTCCATGCGGTAACGCAACGCCAACTCGAAATCCTGGCTCATGAAGGGAGAGTTCAATATCAGCTGTATCACGGGCACCTCAGAAGCAGATGTGGGTGGTGAAACCCGCCCAGCTACGGCGAATTTCCGCAGGAGAGAGCGGAATAACTGGAATTAGCAGATCCGCCGCCGTCAGTCCTCGCTCAGCCAGTGATACCGCACAGACATAGATCTCCTCGATGTCATACAGTTCCAGCATCTTGAAGGTCGGGGCGTAGTGACGCTGCAATATGGCGTGTGGTGATTGCCCCCTCACCAGTTGCATCACGCCATCCCCCACCAGAAAGAGGGCCAGGGACTCCGTCAATGCAGAGGTGGCCAGCAGAGCATCCAGCCCCTCCCGACCACTCGCCGAACCATGGGGACCACGCCGTGAGATAAACGCTATTCTGGTCATTTTGTCCCCCTAGAACTGAACGAAGCGATCAGCGGTCAGTGCGGCTTCCGCCAACTGACCGAGCCCGCTCAGGCAGAATGGGGCTTCCAGATTGAAATGCTCCCGTCCCATTCCCTTGGCCTCCTGCTCATCCAGCACGCCACGGCGCATGGCCGCAGCCACACACACATCGATGCGGATGCCCTGCTGGATGGCCAACTCGCGCCACAACGCCACCAGGTCGGTCTCATCGCTGGCTGGCGCATGGAGGCCATTAGCATTGCACACCCCCTCCTGATAGAAGAAGAGGTGGGACAAGCGGTGTCCCTGCTCGACCAGACTCAGGGCAAAACGATAGGCCGTGCTGGCCGTCTGGGTGCCATAGGCGGGCCCGGTGACCAGCAGAGCAAAATTCAGACTCATGATCGCACTCCTGCACAGCGGTGCATCCATTCTACCTCACAGACGCAAAAGCCCCTCCTGGGAGGGGCTTTTCCAATGAAACAGGCTCAGACGTAGGCGATGGCTTCGACTTCGACCAGCACATCCTTGGGCAGACGAGCGACCTCCACGCAGGAACGTGCCGGAGCGGATTCGCCAAAGTAGCGGGCATACACCTGGTTGAAGGCCACGAAGTTGTTCATGTCACTCAGGAAGCAAGTGGTCTTCAGTACCTTGCTGGTATCGGCCCCTGCGGCTTTCAAGACTGCGACCAGATTCTTCATCACCTGCTCTGCCTGAGCCTCGATGCCACCGGCAACGATGTCCATGGTGGCCGGATCGAGCGGGATCTGCCCGGAGGTAAAGACCAGCTCACCCAGCTTGGTAGCCTGGACATAAGGGCCAATTGCGGCAGGCGCCTTGTCGGTTGCAATCACTTCTTTAGCCATTGTTATCTATCCCCTATCTATGGCGCTTACTCGCTCTCTTCTTCACCCTGCTTGCGCTGTCGGATGTAGAGATACACGGTATGTTTGGAAATATTCAGCTTGTCGGCGACCAGGTTGATCGAATCCTTGATATCAAATATGCCCTTCTCGAACAACTGGGTCACGATAAAACGGTTCTTGGCATTGTTGGCCACGGAGGGATCACGATTGATCTCGTCGATGGTGTTGTCCACCGTCTGGGCAACCAGCTCTTCGACGCTGTTGGCGAAGGTCTCCGGTGATTGCCGCTCCACCTGCTGTGGCGTCGGGAAGAATTCGGCCACGAACTCGTGGAAAGGCGCATTGATGTGCAGGTTGATGCAGATAAGGCCGATCACCTGCTTGTCGCGGTTACGGATGGCGATGGTGCTCGACTTCATCAAGGCACCGGTCCGACTGCGGGCAAAATAACTCTGGGTGTGATCCTGACCCGTGCTCTCGATATCCTTGAGCATCCGCAGGGCGAGATCGGTGATCGGCGCCCCCAGAGTTCGACCCGTATTGAAACCATTCGCGATTTGGATCACGGACTCATGCAGATTTTCCAGGGAGTGGAGCACCACCTCGCAGTGCTTGCCGAACAGATCGGCCAGGCCTTCGATAAGGCCCCCATATGAACGCAACAGCTCCCTGTCTTCGTCTGTAAAAGCGCGACCGCTCAGTTGCTCTTCGGGAAGCAGTACTTCCTCGATACCGACAGCCATGTTCTACCCCTGTAATACCCATTCAACTTTCCCGAGTTTTCAGTTGCGACGGGGCAATGTCAACTTTTTTTGATTTTTTGCTCTATAACCTTGCACTGGATCATCCCCCTGCCCCAGCCCAGTGCACGCTAGGCGCCGGATGGGAAATAAAAAAAGGGCCCCTAGAAGGGCAATGCTGTTCAGATAAGCACTTTTTTGACTGATTATTCATAAATTGGATTTGAGTTGAGGGGGCAAGGCTGTGTCCAGTCGATCTTCCTCCAGCCTTTATCCAGCGGGGCTTGCAATAGAAAGAGGGAGGCATCATGCCTCCCTCGATTTTTTGTCCTGATACTACGTAGACTGGAACTCAAATTCTCTTAAGTGAACAGCATTGCCCTAGAAGGGGCCCTTTTCGATCACTGCTGCGGAAGATTACTCTTCGTCAAAACTGCCGGCTGCGTTGAGCAGATCCGCCAGGTTTTGCTGAGCTTCATCGGCAGTCACCTGCGGCACACCGACAGCACGAGCTGCGGCGGCACGCTGGTTGATGCGGCTGTGGTGGTAGGCAAAGCCGGTACCAGCCGGGATCAGACGACCCACGATCACGTTCTCTTTCAGGCCGCGCAGTTCATCACGCTTGCCACCAACGGCTGCTTCGGTCAGCACGCGGGTGGTCTCCTGGAAGGAAGCCGCGGAGATGAAGGACTCGGTGCTCAGAGATGCCTTGGTAATACCCATCAGGATATGACGGTAGGTAGCCGGGGTCTTCCCTTCGGCAACCAGTTTACGGTTGGCGATCTTCACACGGGCCACTTCAACCTGTTCACCTTCGATCAGGTCGGTGTCGCCAGCGCTCAGGATCTCGCACTTGCGAAGCATCTGACGCACGATGACTTCGATGTGCTTGTCGTTGATCTTAACGCCTTGCAGACGGTAAACGTCCTGCACTTCGTTGGCGATGTAGTTGGCGACCGGGCTGATACCGCGCAGACGCAGGATGTCATGAGCAGACTCGGGACCGTCCGCCAGCACTTCACCCTTCTCAACTTTTTCACCTTCGAACACGTTGAGGTGACGCCATTTCGGAATCATCTCTTCATAGATCTCGCCACCATCGGTCGGGGTGATGACCAGACGACGTTTGCCCTTGGTCTCTTTCCCGAAGGAGATGGTACCGGAGATCTCGGCCAGGATGGCCGGCTCTTTCGGCTGACGTGCTTCGAACAGATCCGCAACGCGCGGCAGACCACCGGTGATGTCCTTGGTACCACTGGACTCTTGGGGGATACGCGCAACCGCGTCACCCACGCCCACGTTGGCACCATCTTCCAGGTTCACGATCGCCTTGCCCGGCAGGAAGTACTGGGCGGGAACGTCGGTGCCCGGGATCATCACATCCTTGCCATTCAGGTCGACCAGTTTCACGGTCGGACGCATCTCTTTACCGGCGCTCGGACGTTCGTTGACATCCAGTACGACGATGGAAGAGAGGCCGGTCAGCTCGTCAGTCTGACGAGTGATGGTCACACCGTCGATCATGTGTTCGAAGTGCAGACGACCCGCCACTTCGGTGATGATCGGGTGGGTGTGCGGGTCCCAGTTCGCGACGGTATCACCGGCGTTCACCGCTTCGCCATCCTTCACTTCCAGCACGGAACCGTAAGGCAGCTTGTGGCTTTCCTTGGTACGGCCCATCTCGTCCATGATGGTCAGCTCGGTAGAACGGGAGGTGATAACCAGCTTGTCAGAGTTGTTCAGAACGAACTTGGCGTTCTGCAACTTGATGCTACCGGTGTTCTTCACCTGGATGCTGCTCTCGGCAGCCGCTCGGGATGCGGCACCACCGATGTGGAAGGTACGCATCGTCAGCTGAGTACCCGGTTCACCGATGGACTGAGCGGCGATAACACCGACAGCCTCCCCCTTGTTAACCAGGTGACCACGAGCCAGATCACGGCCGTAGCAGTGAGCACAGTTACCGAAGTCGGTCTCACAGGTGATGGCAGAACGTACCTTCACGCGGTCGACGGAGTTGCGCTCCAGCAGGTCACACAGCTGCTCGTCGAGCAGGGTGTTGCGCGCTACCAGCACTTCATCCTCGGTACCCGGCTTGATAACGTCTTCGGCCACCACACGACCCAACACGCGCTCACGCAGCGGCTCGACCACGTCGCCACCCTCGATCAGCGGAGTCATCCACAGACCGTCGGTAGTGCCGCAATCGTCCTCGGTGATCACCATGTCCTGGGCCACGTCAACCAGACGACGGGTCAGGTAACCGGAGTTCGCTGTCTTCAGTGCGGTATCCGCCAGACCTTTACGAGCACCGTGAGTGGAGATGAAGTACTGCAGTACGTTCAGACCTTCACGGAAGTTCGCCACGATCGGCGTTTCGATGATGGAGCCATCCGGCTTCGCCATCAGGCCACGCATACCGGCCAGCTGACGGATCTGGGCGGCGGAACCCCGCGCACCAGAGTCGGCCATCATGAAGATGCTGTTGAAGGAGGCTTGCTCTTCCTCATCGCCCAGGGAGTTGACGTTACGCTCCTTGGAAAGGTTGTCCATCATGGCCTTGGAGACGCGATCGTTCGCGCTGGCCCAGATATCGATAACCTTGTTGTAACGTTCGCCCGCGGTCACCAGACCGGACAGGAACTGGTCCTGGATCTCGGCGACTTCGGCTTCTGCAGCAGCGATGATGTCTTTCTTGGCATCCGGGATGACCATGTCATCGATACCAACAGAGGCACCGGACAGGGCCGCGTAGTGGAAACCGGTATACATCAGCTGGTCAGCGAAGATGACGGTATCCTTCAGGCCCTGCTTGCGATAGCAGGTGTTCAGCAGACGGGAGATGAGCTTTTTGCCCAGCGCCTTGTTGGAGACGCACTTGATCCAGTTCTGCGGGTTGGCGTCCAGGTCAGCCTGCTCTGCAGCAGTCAGTACCTTGGGCTCGTCGATCAGGGCGTATTCCATGCCTTTGGGCAGGATCAGGCTCAGGATCGCACGACCAACGGTGGTGTTCTTCATCTCGGTCTTGGCAACCAGTTCACCGGCTTCGTTCTTCACGTACTCGGTGATGCGGCACTTGACGCGAGCATGCAGGTCGGCCAGACCGGCACGGTAGACCTTCTCGGCCTCTTTAGGACCGGACAGCACCATACCTTCGCCCTTGGCGTTGATACGGGCACGGGTCATGTAATACAGACCCAAGACCACGTCCTGGGAAGGAACGATGATCGGCTCACCGGAGGCAGGCGACAGGATGTTGTTGGTGGACATCATCAGGGCGCGCGCTTCCAGCTGGGCTTCCAGGGTCAGCGGTACGTGGACCGCCATCTGGTCACCGTCGAAGTCCGCGTTATAGGCGGCACAGACGAGCGGGTGCAGCTGGATGGCCTTGCCTTCGATCAGGGTCGGTTCAAACGCTTGGATACCCAGACGGTGCAGGGTCGGTGCACGGTTCAGCAGAACCGGGTGTTCGCGGATCACTTCGTCCAGGATGTCCCAAACGACGGCTTCTTCGCGCTCCACCATCTTCTTGGCGGCCTTGATCGTGGTCGCCAGACCGCGGGATTCCAGCTTGCCGTAGATGAAGGGCTTGAACAGCTCAAGTGCCATCTTCTTCGGCAGACCGCACTGATGCAGACGCAGGGTCGGACCTACGGTGATAACGGAACGACCGGAGTAGTCGACACGCTTACCCAGCAGGTTCTGACGGAAACGACCTTGCTTACCCTTGATCATGTCGGCCAGGGATTTCAGCGGGCGCTTGTTGGAACCGGTGATGGCACGACCACGACGGCCGTTGTCCAGCAGGGCATCCACGGACTCTTGCAGCATGCGCTTTTCGTTGCGCACGATGATGTCCGGCGCAGCCAAGTCCAGCAGACGCTTCAAGCGGTTGTTACGGTTGATCACGCGACGGTACAGATCGTTCAGATCGGAGGTCGCGAAACGGCCGCCGTCCAGCGGTACCAGCGGACGCAGGTCCGGCGGCAGCACGGGCAGCACTGTCATGATCATCCACTCCGGCTTGTTGCCGGATTGCAGGAAGGCTTCCATCAGCTTCAGACGCTTGGTGGTCTTCTTGCGCTTGGTCTCGGAGTTGGTCTGATCCAGCTCCTCACGCATGGCTTTGACTTCACCTTCCAGATCGATGGCGCGCAGCAGAGCCAGAATGGCCTCGGCACCCATCTTGGCGTCGAATTCGTCGCCCCACTCTTCCAATGCGTCCAGATAGTTCTCTTCGGAGAGCATCTGGCTGCGCTCGAGGTTGGTCATGCCGGGTTCGATCACTACATAGGATTCGAAATACAGCACGCGCTCGATGTCACGCAGGGTCATGTCCAGCAGCAGACCGATACGGGACGGCAGGGACTTCAGGAACCAGATGTGGGCAGTCGGGCTGGCCAGCTCGATGTGGCCCATGCGCTCACGACGGACCTTGGTCTGGGTCACTTCTACACCGCACTTCTCGCAGATCACACCACGGTGTTTCAGGCGCTTGTACTTGCCGCACAGACACTCGTAGTCCTTCACCGGTCCGAAGATACGGGCGCAGAACAGACCATCACGCTCCGGCTTGAAAGTCCGGTAGTTGATGGTCTCAGGCTTTTTGACCTCACCGAATGACCAGGAGCGGATCATGTCAGGAGAGGCCAGACCGATCTTGATACTGTCAAACTCTTCGGTCTTGGTCTGAGCCTTCAAAAACTTGAGTAAGTCTTTCACGTGTTTCCCCTGTCAGGAGTCTAACCTCGGCGCCCCGGCTGCCGAAACAGCGGGGCGCCCACGTCAATTCTCGAACAATAAGAGCGAGCTCTTACTCTTCGTCCAGCTCGATGTTGATACCCAGAGAGCGGATTTCCTTCAGCAATACGTTGAAGGATTCGGGCATGCCCGGCTCCATACGGTGGTCGCCATCCACGATGTTCTTGTACATCTTGGTACGGCCGTTCACATCGTCAGACTTGACGGTCAGCATTTCCTGCAGGGTATATGCCGCACCGTAAGCCTCCAGGGCCCACACTTCCATCTCACCGAACCGCTGACCACCGAACTGCGCCTTACCACCCAGCGGCTGCTGGGTAACCAGGCTGTAGGAACCGGTAGAACGCGCGTGCATCTTGTCGTCTACCAGGTGGTTGAGCTTCAGCATGTACATGTAACCCACGGTGACCTTGCGCTCGAAGGCGTTACCGGTACGACCGTCGAACAGGGAGATCTGACCGGATTCCGGCAGATCGGCCAGCTTCAGCAAGGCTTTGATTTCGCGCTCTTTGGCACCATCAAAGACAGGTGTAGCCACCGGCAGACCCTTACGCAGGTTACCCACCAGGGTACGCACGTCGTCGTCAGACAGCTCGGCAATGTTCACTTGCTGGGAGTCCTTCTCGCCCAGGTCATAGACCTGTTGCAGGAACTCGCGCATCTCGTGCAGCTCGCGCTGTTCTTTGATCATGCGGTCGATCTTCTCGCCGATGCCCTTGGCCGCGAGGCCCAGGTGCACTTCGAGGATCTGACCGATGTTCATACGAGACGGTACACCCAGCGGGTTCAGTACGATGTCGACCGGACGGCCGTACTCGTCATGGGGCATATCCTCGACCGGACAGATCTTGGAGATAACACCCTTGTTACCGTGACGGCCCGCCATCTTGTCACCCGGCTGGATGCGACGCTTGACGGCCAGATAGACCTTGACGATCTTCAGTACGCCCGGCGCCAGGTCATCGCCCTGGATGATCTTGCGACGCTTGTTCTCGAATTTCTTGTCGAACTCGGCCTTCAGCTCAACGTGCTGCTCAGCGATCTGCTCCAGCTCGATTTGCTTGGCTTCATCTTCGATGGCCAGCTCAAACCACTTGGAACGATCGAGCTTGTTCAGACGATCTTCGCTGTAACCGGCGGCCAGCAGCAGGTTGCGGGAACGGCCGAAAATGCCGTCTTCCAGGATCTTGAACTCTTCGGTCAAGTCCTTCTTCGCTTCCTTCAGCTGCATCTCTTCGATTTCTTTGGCGCGCTTGTCTTTTTCCACGCCATCGCGGGTAAAGACCTGCACGTCAACCACGGTACCGTACACACCGTTCGGCACTCGCAGGGAAGAGTCCTTCACGTCAGACGCCTTCTCACCGAAGATGGCGCGCAGCAGCTTCTCTTCCGGAGTCAGCTGGGTTTCACCTTTCGGAGTCACCTTGCCGACCAGAATGTCGCCGCCCTTCACTTCGGCACCCACGTAGACGATACCGGACTCGTCCAGCTTGGACAGAGCGGCTTCACCCACGTTCGGGATGTCAGCAGTGATCTCTTCCGGACCCAGCTTGGTGTCACGGGAGATACAGGCCAGTTCCTGGATGTGAATGGTGGTCAGGCGATCTTCCTGAACAACACGCTCGTTCACCAGGATCGAGTCTTCGAAGTTGTAACCGTTCCACGGCATGAACGCGACGCGCAGGTTCTGACCCAGCGCCAGTTCACCGAGATCGGTGGACGGGCCGTCAGCCAGCACGTCGCCAGCCATCACCGGCTCACCCAACATCACGCACGGACGCTGGTTGATACAGGTGTTCTGGTTGGAACGGGTGTATTTGGTCAGGCTGTAGATGTCGATGCCGGCTTCGCCAGGCAGCAGCTCATCTTCGTTGACCTTGATAACGATACGGGAGGCATCGACATAGTCGATCATGCCGCCACGCTTGGCCACTACGGTCACACCGGAGTCAACGGCCACTGCGCGTTCCATACCGGTACCAACCAGCGGCTTGTCGGCGCGCAGGGTCGGTACAGCCTGACGTTGCATGTTTGAACCCATCAATGCGCGGTTCGCGTCATCGTGTTCCAGGAACGGGATCAGGGCCGCTGCCACAGAGACGATCTGTTGCGGGCTCACGTCCATGTACTGGATCTGGTCGGCGTTCATAAAGGTGGATTCACCTTTGTGACGGCACGGGATCAATTCATCTTTCAGACGGCCATCTTCGGTGGTCGCGGCGTTGGCCTGTGCGATCACGTACTTGCCTTCTTCAATCGCAGACAGGTAATCCACTTCGTCGGTGATCACACCGTCGATCACCTTGCGGTACGGGGTCTCGAGGAAACCGTACTCATTGGTGCGGGAATACACGGACAGCGAGTTGATCAGACCGATGTTCGGACCTTCCGGCGTTTCGATGGGGCACAGACGACCGTAGTGGGTCGGGTGTACGTCTCGAACTTCGAAACCGGCACGCTCACGGGTCAGACCGCCCGGGCCCAGCGCGGAGATACGGCGCTTGTGGGTCACTTCGGACAGCGGGTTGTTCTGGTCCATGAACTGGGACAGCTGGCTGGAACCGAAGAACTCTTTGACCGCGGCGGAGATCGGTTTGGCGTTGATCAGATCCTGCGGCATCAGGGTGTCCAGATCGCCCAGAGACAGGCGCTCCTTCACCGCACGCTCGACACGGACCAGACCGACACGGAACTGGTTCTCGGCCATTTCACCGACGGAACGAATACGACGGTTACCAAGGTGGTCGATATCGTCCACTTCGTCGTTACCGTTACGGATGTCGATCAGGCGCTTCATGACCTCGACGATATCGTCCTTGGTCAGCACGCCAACGCCAGTCTCGTCTTCACGACCCAAACGGCGGTTGAACTTCATCCGACCTACGGTAGAAAGGTCGTAACGCTCGGAAGAGAAGAACAGGTTCTCGAACAGCTGCTCGGCCGCTTCGCGAGTGGGCGGCTCGCCCGGACGCATCATGCGATAGATCTCGACCAGGGCTTCCAGGCGGCTGGAGCTGGAGTCGATACGCAGGGTCTCGGACATGTAGGCACCGTGATCCAGTTCGTTGGTGAACAGAACCTCGAAGTGCTTGAAGCCGGCTTGAGACAGGTTGGCAACCGCTTCCAGGCTCAGCGCCTGGTTGGCAGTGACAACCATCTCACCAGTCTGCGGGTGCGCGTAGTTCTTGGCTGCAACTTTGCCAACAACATACTCTACCGGCACCTCGATCTGGGTGATGCCGTCTTTTTCCAGCTGACGGATGTGACGGGCAGTGACACGACGACCGGTTTCAACCACCACGGCGCCATTGGCAATGATGTCGAAGGTCGCGGTCTCGCCACGCAGGCGCTCGGGCACCAGATCCATCATCAACTTGCCATCCTTGACTTCGAAACCGATGGTCTCGAAGAAGGTGGCCAGGATTTCTTCGGAACTGAAGTCCAGGGCGCGCAGAATAATGGAGGCTGGCAGTTTACGACGACGGTCGATACGGACAAACAGGTTGTCTTTCGCATCGAACTCAAAGTCCAGCCAGGAGCCACGGTAGGGGATAACGCGAGCGTTATAAAGCACCTTACCGGATGAATGTGTTTTGCCTTTATCGTGGTCGAAGAAGACGCCCGGGCTGCGGTGCAGCTGGGAGACGATGACCCGCTCGGTACCATTGATGACAAAGGTGCCGTTTTCGGTCATGAGCGGAATTTCGCCCATGTAAACTTCTTGTTCCTTGATGTCTTTGACGGTGCCGGCAGCTGCTTCACGGTCGTACAGAACCATACGAAGCTTGACACGCAGCGGCGCGGAGTAGGTCACTCCACGGATCTGGCATTCTTTTACGTCAAATACCGGCTCACCCAGGCGATAGCTGACATACTGAAGCTCAGCACTACCGGAGTAACTGGTGATCGGGAAAACGCTACGGAAGGCGGCTTCTAGGCCGTACTCACCTTCCGGGTCAGCCTCGATGAACTGCTTGAAGGAGTCCAGCTGAATGGACAACAGATAAGGCGTGTCCAGTACCTGGTCTCGCTTACCGAAGTCCTTACGTATGCGTTTTTTTTCGGTATAAGAGTAAACCATAGGGTTCCTCAGCTCGCTGATAAGTGACCCACTCTGTCCCCACGGGACAGCTCTGTCTCAACACCGTTTTGTGTTGGCCCGGACGATGAGGCGGTCCGGATTGCTGGTGCACCGAGAGTCGTGAACGGTGTGAAATACTCTCAGTCTACAGCGCAAAAAGGCTGGTGAATAAAGATTCACCAGCCTTAGCCTGTTTTATCAGGCTAATCTACATAAATGCAGATTATTTGATCTCAACAGAAGCACCGGCAGCTTCCAGCTCTTTCTTCAGAGCTTCAGCTTCGTCCTTGGACACGGCTTCTTTCAGATTGGTCGGAGCAGCTTCTACCAGGTCCTTGGCTTCTTTCAGGCCCAGACCGGTAGCGCCACGAACGGCCTTGATGACGGCAACTTTGTTGGCGCCAGCAGCAGTCAGAACTACGTCGAACTCGGTCTTCTCTTCTACTGCTTCAGCAGCAGCCGGGCCAGCCATGACGGCAGCAGCGGCAGAAACACCGAACTTCTCTTCCATAGCTTCGATCAGCTCAACAACTTCCATTACGGACATGGAAGCAACGGCTTCGATGATTTGGTCTTTAGTGATAGACATGACAAAAATTCCTGATGTTGAATAAACTCAAACAGCCTAGATAGGCGAGAATCAAGCAGCAGCTTGTTTCTGGTCGCGAACAGCAGCGATAGTACGAACCAGCTTGCCAGCAGAGGCTTCCTTCATGGTAGCCATCAACTTCGCAATTGCTTCTTCGTAAGTCGGCAGCGTGGCCAGACGATCAATTTGTGCTGCGGCGATAAACTCACCGTTAAAAGCGCCAGCCTTGATTTCGAACTTTTGGTTCGCTTTGGCAAACTCTTTGAACAGACGAGCGGCAGCGCCCGGGTGTTCGTTGGAGAAAGCAATCAAGGTCGGACCGGTAAATGCGTCGTTCAGGCACTCGTATTCGGTACCTTCTACCGCGCGACGCAGCAGGGTGTTACGCACAACGCGCATATACACACCAGCTTCACGAGCGGTCTTACGCAGGACGGTCATCTTCTCTACAGTGACGCCGCGAGAATCGGCTACAACTGCAGAAAGAGCGCCTTTGGCAGCTTCGTTGACTTCAGCAACAATTGCCTTTTTGTCTTCGAGTCCCAATGCCATTGGCTTAACTCCTGGATTGAATCCGGGTCTGTTGACCCAGTACTGACACATCCCCCCTACCTTTACAACAGAGGGGAACGATGCGGTAGCAGGATTCCAGAAGAGAAAGAATCTTTCTCGCTGGGTTTCCGGCACCGTCTACGCAGGAAGAATTAAGGCTTTGCGGCCTCCTGCGGTCTTGGACGGAGGTCGAAACCCCCAACCAATCAAGGCGCAAAATTATAGATTAAATTTTGCGCCTTGTAAAACCCATCAATTAGGCCTGAGCTTCCAGGGAAGCTTGGTCTACGGCAACACCGGCACCCATGGTGGTGGAGATGCTGACTTTCTTGATGAATACACCCTTGGCGGAGGACGGCTTGGCCTTCTTCAAGGCAACCAGCAGCGCTTCCAGGTTCTCTTTCAACTGAACTTCGTTGAAAGAGACCTTGCCCAGAGTGGTATGAATGATACCGTTCTTGTCGTTACGGTAACGAACCTGACCAGCCTTGGCGTTCTTGACGGCTTCGGCTACGTTCGGAGTGACGGTACCAACCTTCGGGTTCGGCATCAGACCGCGCGGGCCCAGGATCTGGCCCAGTTGACCAACAACGCGCATGGCATCCGGGGATGCGATCACGACGTCGAAGTTCATCTCGCCTTTCTTGACCAGCTCAGCCAGGTCATCCATACCAACCAGTTCAGCACCGGCAGCCTTGGCGGCTTCGGCGTTGGCACCCTGGGTGAATACAGCGACACGGATGTCACGGCCAGTACCGTGCGGCAGTACAGTTGCACCACGTACGTTCTGGTCGGATTTACGAGCATCGATACCCAGGTTAACGGCAACGTCAACACTCTCAACGAACTTGGCAGTAGCCAGTTCTTTCAGCAGGGCAATGGCTTCGTTGATGGAGTACTCTTTGGTACCGTCAACTTTTTCGCGAATAACGCGCATACGCTTGGACAGTTTAGCCATTGTCTTACTCCTCCACTACCAGGCCCATGGAACGAGCGGAACCGGCGATGCAACGTACTTTTGCATCCAGATCGGCACCAGTCATATCCGGCTCTTTGGTCTTGGCGATTTCTTGCAGCTGAGCCACAGTCACCTTACCAACCTTGTCTTTGTTCGGCTTGGCGGAACCAGACTGGATACCAGCGGCTTTCTTCAGCAGGAAGGAAGCGGGCGGAGTCTTGGTTTCGAAGGTGAAGGAACGGTCGCTGTAAACGGTGATCACGACCGGAGTCGGAGAACCTTTTTCCAGCTTTTCTGTACGGGCGTTGAATGCCTTACAGAATTCCATGATGTTCACACCGTGCTGACCCAGAGCAGGACCAACGGGAGGGCTGGGGTTAGCACTGCCAGCCTTAACTTGCAGCTTGATATAAGCTGTGACTTTCTTAGCCATTACAAAAATACCTCAAAAATGGGTTCTAACGCCTCGGAGACATGCTCCTGCAAACGGCTCCCCAACAAATAAAGGGGCAGCGAATTATAGAGATAATCGCTGCCCCTGACAACCGTTAAACGTACAGAGATTAATCAGCCTTTTTCGACCTGACCAAAATCCAGTTCTACCGGCGTTGAGCGGCCGAAGATCAGTACGGAGACCTTCACGCGGCTCTTTTCGTAGTCCACCTCTTCAACGGTACCGTTGAAGTCGGCGAACGGACCATCGGCAACCCGGACCATCTCACCCGGTTCAAACAGGGTTTTCGGACGCGGCTTGTCGTGGGCATCTTGCAGACGATTGAGGATGGCATCCGCTTCCTTATCGGAGATAGGAGCAGGGCGATCGGAGGTACCGCCGATGAAACCCATTACACGTGGTACATTGCGTACCAGGTGCCATGTGGTTTCATCCATCACCATCTGGACCAGGACGTATCCCGGGAAAAATTTGCGCTCACTCTTGCGCTTCTGGCCAGCACGCATCTCGACCACTTCTTCGGTCGGGACCAGCACTTCACCAAACAGCTCTTCCATGCCATGCATCTTGATATGTTCACGCAGGGATTTGGCAACACGGCCTTCGTAGCCGGAAAATGCCTGCACGACATACCATCTCATACGCTGTTCACGTTGTTCAGTCATGGCTTATCCTTACACACCGGTAATCAGGTTGACCAACCAGACCAAGGCGCCGTCCAACACGAACAGCAGCAGCCCCATCACGGCAGTCACCGCCAGCACAATCAGGGTTGTCTGAATGGCTTCCTGACGGGTCGGCCATACGACCTTGCGGACTTCCAGGCGAGACTCACGGGCAAACGCCAGTGTTGCCTTGCCCTTGGTGGTTTGCAGGGCCACTGCACCGGCAGCAGCGATGACAACGACCACACCCAGGGCGCGGACGGCAGCAATAACGTCGCTCAGCAGGTAATTGCCCACTACAGCGGCCGCAAGGATGATGAAAACCAGGCCCCAAAGCAGGGTATCCTTGCTTCCGCCCTGACCCTCAGAACTAACACTCATACAACCCACCTGTATCTGACGTAACCAAAGACACAAAAGCCCCGTACGAGACGAGGTATATGGCAGGGGCGGCAGGACTCGAACCCGCAACCATCGGTTTTGGAGACCGCTGTTCTACCAATTCGAACTACGCCCCTGCATAAGAAAGCCCCTATTATAGGGGCTTTGCTTTATTTATGTAAGCCAAGATTAAGCGATAACTTTGGCTACAACACCAGCACCTACGGTACGGCCACCTTCACGGATGGCGAAACGCAGGCCGTCGTCCATCGCGATCGGGGCAATCAGGGTAACAACCATCTTGATGTTGTCGCCCGGCATGACCATCTCTACGCCTTCCGGCAGTTCGATGGTACCGGTCACGTCGGTAGTACGGAAGTAGAACTGCGGACGGTAGCCCTTGAAGAACGGGGTATGACGACCACCTTCTTCCTTGGACAGCACGTACACTTCAGATTCAAACTTGGTGTGCGGCTTGATGGTGCCCGGCTTGGCCAGTACCTGACCACGCTCTACGTCTTCACGCTTCACGCCACGCAGCAGTGCGCCAACGTTCTCACCTGCACGACCTTCGTCCAGCAGTTTGCGGAACATTTCAACTCCGGTACAGGTGGTCTTGGTGGTATCTTTGATACCAACGATTTCCACTTCTTCACCAACCTTGACGATACCGCGCTCTACACGACCGGTTACTACGGTACCACGGCCTGCGATGGAGAAGACGTCTTCGATAGGCATCAGGAACGGCTGGTCAATGGCACGCTCCGGCTCCGGAATGTAGGTGTCCAGGTGGCCAGCCAGTTCCAGGATCTTCTCTTCCCACTGAGCTTCGCCTTCCAGCGCTTTCAGTGCGGAACCACGGACTACCGGCAGGTCATCACCCGGGAAGTCGTACTCGGACAGCAGTTCGCGAACTTCCATCTCGACCAGTTCCAGCAGCTCTTCGTCATCTACCATGTCGCACTTGTTCATGAACACGATGATGTACGGAACGCCTACCTGACGACCCAGCAGGATGTGCTCACGAGTCTGCGGCATCGGGCCGTCAGTCGCTGCTACTACCAGGATTGCGCCGTCCATCTGGGCAGCACCGGTGATCATGTTTTTAACGTAGTCGGCGTGACCCGGGCAATCTACGTGAGCGTAGTGGCGGGTAGCAGTGTCGTATTCTACGTGGGAGGTGTTGATGGTGATACCACGCTCACGCTCTTCTGGCGCCTTGTCAATCTGGTCGAAGGCGAAAGCTTTACCACCGAAGTGCTTGGCCAGCACGTTGGTGATGGCGGCGGTCAGGGTGGTTTTACCGTGGTCAACGTGGCCGATGGTACCCACGTTAACGTGCGGTTTATTACGCTCAAATTTTTCTTTAGACATGATCGTCCCTCTAAACTAACGCTGAGTACGCGGTGGCAAGCTAACCACAGAACAGTTTATATGATGGATTTGAATCAAGGGGAGTAGAGAGGTTGGTGCTGACAGGCTGGTTCGATTGCCGAACTCACCCTAAGGTGTGGCTCTCAGAATTACCTGAGCCATATCAGCATCTTGGAGCGGGCAGCGGGAATCGAACCCGCATCATCAGCTTGGAAGGCTGAGGTAATAGCCATTATACGATGCCCGCATTTCTCTAACCCAAAGAACTCAAACCGCAGAGAAATATGGTGGAGGGAGAAGGATTCGAACCTTCGAAGGCAGAGCCGTCAGATTTACAGTCTGATCCCTTTGGCCGCTCGGGAACCCCTCCAGTTGCATAAATGCCACAACGGTAATTCTGCTTGCACCCGTTGTTTTTGTCGCTTTTGCTCGGCAAATAGACGACAGACATCCAAGCGTCGCGCATTTTATGGTAAGGATTTTGGGGATGCAACCATTGCACCTTGCAAAATGTGCATTTATGCCGGGATCCAGGCAAAAAACGCTCCTTCTCCGTCCCGACCGGACGCGTCCCTTGTCGCTCCCGATCCCTTGGTGTATGGTCGCCATGCCCAAGAAACAGTGATGACACCATGACGACAGAGCATAACCCCTATTTGCAATTCACCCGCGAACAATGGGCGTTATTGCGCGATGCGGTCCCCCTGACCCTGACCGAGCACGATCTGCAGACCCTGCGCGGGATCAACGAGAAGGTGTCATTGCGGGAAGTGGAAGAGATCTATCTGCCCCTCTCCCGTCTCCTCAATCTCTACGTCAAGGCCAAGCAGCGCCGCAGCCGGGTGCTGGAGCAGTTTCTCGGTCAGTCCCGCGGCAAGGGCACCTATATCATCAGCATCGCCGGCAGCGTGGCGGGGGGAAAGAGCACCACGGCCCGTATCCTTCAGGCACTGCTGGAGCGCTGGCCGGAGCACCCCAGGGTGGAGCTGGTCACCACCGACGGCTTCCTGTTTCCCAACAAGGAGCTGGAAGCCCGTGGCCTGATGCGCCGCAAGGGGTTCCCCGAGTCTTATGACATCCGCCATCTGGTGGAGTTTGTCGCCAATATCCGCGCCGGCCACGAGAAGGTCGAGGCCCCCGTCTACTCCCACCTCATCTATGACATCCTGCCCGATGAGAAGAAGGTGGTGGAGCAGCCGGACATCCTGATCCTGGAAGGGCTCAATGTGCTGCAAAGCGGCATGGACTATCCCCAGGACCCTCATCGCGTGTTCGTGTCGGACTTCGTCGACTTTTCCATCTATGTGGATGCCGATGCCGAGCTGCTGCGCACCTGGTACATCGATCGTTTTCTCAAATTCCGCAGCGGCGCCTTCTCGGATCCCGACTCCTATTTCCACCACTACGCCAAGCTGGCCGAGAGCGAGGCGACCGAGATCGCCAACAACATCTGGCAGGATATCAACTACCTGAATCTGCAAGAGAACATCTTGCCGACCCGGGAGCGGGCCAACCTCATCCTCACCAAGGGCAACGAGCACGCCATCGAGCAGATCAAGCTGCGCAAGTGACCACTGTCGCAGTGCATACATGAAAGAGGGGGCCCGCAGGCCCCCTCTTTCATTCAGTCGTCATGAGCGTATGGGCTCAGTCCCCCCGCCGCAGGGAGAGTTCCCCTCCCAGATAGAGCTTGAGCCCCTCTTCCGTCTCCAGACGCAGGGCTCCGCGTTCGTCGATCCCCCGGGCAATCCCGCGGATCACCTGCTCTCCCATCAGCAGCTTTACCGGCTGGCCGGCGAAGTGGTCGAGCCGGTTCCAGCTCTCGACAAAACTCACCAGCCCCGACTGTTCGAAGGTTTGCATGGCCTGTTGCAGGTGCAGCAGCACGCAGGCGGCCAGCTCGTTGCGATCCACCAGCTCGGGCTGGATATGGCGCAGCTCGGACCAGGCCTGATCGATCTTCTCCCCCTCCCGACTCGGCATCGCCAGATTGAGGCCGACCCCGATCACCAGATGGCAGCTGGCACCCGCACTGCCGCTCATCTCCACCAGGATGCCCGCCAACTTGCGACCCTGGTAATAGAGGTCGTTCGGCCACTTGAGCGCCACCCCGGGATAACCGAGGGACTCCAGCGCCTCAACCACCGCCACGCCGACCGCGAGACTCAGTCCCATGGCGGCCGCCATGCCCTGCTCAAGCCGCCAGTACATGCTCAGGATCAGCTGGCAACCGAAGGGGGAGACCCAGGGTTTGCCACGACGTCCCCGCCCGGCGGTCTGGCACTCGGCCAGACAGCTTTCCCCGGAGCTCAGGGTATTGACCCGCTCCAGCAGGTACTGGTTGGTGGAATCGATGACAGGGAAGCAGTGCACCGGCGCCATCGGTGCCTCTGCCTGCAGCCGCCCCTCGTCATAGAGGGCCATGGGCACCGCCAGCCGATAGCCCTTGCCGGTCAGGCTGAAGAGATCCAGCCCCAGATCCTTGAGCGCGGCCATGTGCTTGCTCACCGCCGCCCGGCTGATGCCAAGGCGCTCGCCCAGCTGCTCGCCGGAATGGAACTGACCGTCGCTCAGCAGGGTGATCAGGGTCTGTCTGACGGGGGTCAGGGTCATGCCAGTACCTCGTCGAGCCAGGTTTCACCGCTGCGCCCCATGAAGCGCACCTCGTGTTCCAGCACCACACCGAACTGGTGCTCCACGCTGTCGCGGACATGGGCCGCCAGCGCGATGAGCTCCATGGCGCTGGCGCCCCCCAGATTGACCAGCACCAGCGCCTGCTCCTGATGGACGGCGGCACGACCGATGGCAAACCCCTTGAGACCGCACTGATCGATGAGCCAGCCAGCAGCCAGCTTTGCCTGCCCTTCTGCTGCGGGGTAGCAAGGCATCTGCGGGTATTGCTGTTTCAGGGTCTCGGCCAGGGCAGCGTGCACCACAGGGTTTTTGAAGAAACTGCCCGCGTTGCCCAGCACCGCCGGATCCGGCAGCTTGGCCATGCGGGTGGCACAGACGGTGTCGAAAATGGCCTGTGGCGAAGGGGTATCCCCCAGCGCCGCCAGCGGGCCATAACCGGCGACCGGACGCCATGCCTTGGACAGGCGCAGACCGACGGCGGTGATGAAATGGGAGTCCTGATAGTCGTGCTTGAAGATGCTGTCACGGTAACCGAACCGGCAATCGGCCGCCGCGATGCGCTCAACCTCGCCACTCTGCCAGTTGAACGCCTCCACGTAGGCACAGACGCTGGCCAGCTCGACCCCGTAGGCACCGATGTTCTGTACCGGGGCCGCCCCGACCGTCCCAGGAATGAGTGCCAGGTTCTCCAGCCCGTGCCAGCCCTGTTGCAGGGCGTGGCATACCAGCTCGTGCCAGTTTTCACCTGCCGCCACGTGCAGCAGCCAGTGCTCGGACTCCTCGTGCAGCGTGATCCCTTTCAGGCCGTTGTGGATCACCAGACCGGCAAAGTCATCGCAGAACAGGATGTTGCTTCCTCCTCCCAGCACCAGGCGCGGCAAGGTGGCCAACTCCGGGTTGGTCCGCAGTTGCGCGAGATCATCCGGCCGGGTCACATCGGCCAGCCAGAGGCAGTGTGCATCCAGGCCCAGAGTATTGAGGGTCGACAGGGAGGCGTGGGGGGTGAGTTTCATCTGTGTGTTCCGACAAGGACAAGGGCGCAGTTTACCCCAGATCCCCCGGCACAAAAAACCCGGACACTTTTCGGACTCAGGGCTCTGGAGTAGAGTAACCCCTTCATCCCGCTGAGGAAGCATGCATGAACAATCAATTCGCCGTCATCGGCCTGGGCCTGTTTGGCAGCGCCTTGTGCGAAGAGTTGCAGCGCCAGAATGCCGAGGTACTGGCCATCGACATCGACGAGAGCAAGACCCGCCAGATAGCCACCCTCTGCAACCACGTCATCGTGGCCGATGCCACCGACGAGGCCACGGTCGCCGAACTGGGCCTGGCGAATTTCGACATCGTCTTTGTCGCCATCGGCGACAACCTGGAGACCAGCATCCTGACCACGCTGGTGCTGAAAGAGGCGGGCGTGAAGAAGGTCTGGGTCAAGGCCCGCGACAAGTTCCACGCCAAGATCCTGCAGAAGGTAGGCGCGGACAAGGTGATCAACCCGGAGTGGGACATGGGCCGCCGGGTGGCCCAGAGCATGCTGGACAACCGGCTGTTCGACTACCTGGAGCTGGGTCACGACATGGTGCTGACCGAGTTCGTGATCGGCTTGCAGCAAAACACCCGCACCCTGGCCGACTTACGCCTGCTGCAGCAAAGCGATTTCCAGCTGTTGGCCATCAAGCGGGGTGAGGTGCTGCACAACGTCCTGACCGGCAAGATGGAGCTGCAACTCGGTGACATCCTGATCCTGGCCGGCAACAAGCACGCCATCGATCACTGGCTCGACACCCTATGATCAACTGGCGCAGCAACTACGCCTTCACCCTGCATCGGGAAGATAACTCCCGCTGGAGCGAGGCCAAGCTCATCCTGGGCAGTTTCCTCATCATCCTGCTGGTTGGCACCCTGTTTCTGGTCCAGCCCTCCAGCCACAAGGGTGAGGTCACCGTCATCAACGCCCTGTTCACCGCCACCTCCGCCATCAGCGTGACCGGCCTCGGGGTGGTGGATACCGGCACCGCCTTCACCCTGCAGGGGCAGATCATCCTGTTGATATTGATGGAGATTGGTGGTCTCGGCCAGATGACCATGACACTGCTGCTCATCGCCATGTTCAGCAAGCGGGTCGGGCTGCGCCAGCAGGTGCTGGCCAAGGAGGCACTGGGCCAGGAGGGATCCGTCAACATCGTCCAGCTGGTGAAACGCATCGTCCTGTTCGCCCTGATTGCCCAGCTGATCGGCACCGCCATCATGGCCATTCGCTGGGTGCCCGACATGGGCTGGGGCCACGGCCTCTACGTCAGCTTCTTCCACGCGGTGTCGGCTTTCAACAACGCCGGCTTCTCGCTGTTTGCCAACAACCTCATGGACTACCGGGATGACCCCATCATCAGCCTGACCATACCGGCCCTGCTGATCCTGGGGGGGGTAGGCTTCACCGTCATCGTCGACCTGGTGCGCAACCGCCGCTGGCGCAAGCTGAAACTGCACAGCAAGCTGATGCTGCTGATGACCCCTGCCCTGCTGCTGCTGGGGACCCTGATGTTCTGGCTGCTGGAGCACAACAACCCTGGCACCCTGGGCAACGCCTCCTTCGGGAGCCAGTGGCTGGCAGCCTTCTTCCAGTCGGCCACCGCGCGCACGGCGGGCTTCAACACGGTGGATATCGGCCAGATGGTACCGGCCTCCCTGCTGTTCATGATGATGCTGATGTTCATCGGTGCCGGGGCAACCTCCACCGGGGGCGGTATCAAGGTCACCACCTTTGCCGTCGTCCTGCTGGCGACCCGGGCGTTTCTGACCAAGCGCCCCCATGTCACCGCCTTCGGCCGCACCCTGTCACCCCAGATAGTGACCCGCTCCCTGGCCATCATCATCGTCAGTACCATGGTGCTGATGCTGGCGATGTTCCTGCTGATGCTCACGGAGTCGCAATCATTCGACAAGATCATGTTCGAGACCATCTCGGCCTTTGCCACCGTGGGACTGTCCACCGGCATCACCGCTTCTCTGAGCGAACCGGGCAAACTGATCCTGGTGCTGGTGATGATCTGCGGTCGTCTGGGGCCCCTCACCCTGGCCATCATGCTGGCCCGCCCAGTGGAGACCCGCATCCGTTATCCGGAAGAGAGCGTCTACACGGGGTAAGCCGCTCCATCCATGCAAAGAGGGGCCACTGGCCCCTCTTTCTTTTCTATGTGATCACGGCGCTCGCCAGCCTCAGGCAACCTTGCCCCTGGTCGTCCCCTTACCAGTGCTCTTTCCAGGGCTCTTCCCCGCACGAGCACTCTTGCCCGTGCTCGTGCGGGGGCGTGCGGCGGTGGACCCAGTCCGCTTGCGGCGGGCAAAGCGTTGCTTGCTGTCACCGGGCGCCGCCTTGGGCAGCGCGCTGAAGCTGACGCCGGAATCCTGCCGCGCCCCCTCGATCAGGCCGTTGAGCTGCTCGGTGAGCGGCCCCATGAACTGCTGGTAGCTGCCGTGACGTTCGGCGATCTGACCCAGACTCTGCTCCCACAGTGCCGTCATGTCCGGTGTCGTGGCGGTCGTGGGCAGCGCCTGGACCAGGGCTCGCCCGGTCGGGGTGGCCTTGATGCTCTTGCCCTGGCGCACCAGGAAGCGGCGCTTGAACAGCAGATCGATGATCCCGGCCCGGGTCGCCTCGGTGCCCAGACCGTCGGTCTCCCGCAGGGTCTTGCGGATCTCGGGATCCTGCACATAACGGGCGATGCCGGTCATGGCGGCCAGCAGGGTGGCATCGGTAAACGGCTTGGGGGGCTGGGTCATCTTCTCCAGCAGCTCCCCCCGCTCGCACAGCAGTTCCTCCCCCTCTTTCAGGGCAGGCAGGGTTCCCGCCTCCTCCTCGTCATCCTCTTCCACTCCGAGCAGCGCCTTCCAGCCCGCCTTGAGGATGCGGCGCGCCTTGGCCTGGAACAGCCCTCCGGCGATGCGCAGCAACACCTTGCTGTCGTTGTACTCGAACGGCGGGTAGAACTGCAGCAGATACTGGCGGGCAATCAGGCCGTAAAGCTTCGCCTCGTCGGCCCCCAGGCTCCCCTCGTTCCCCCTCTTCTCGGTGGGAATGATGGCGTGGTGGGCATCCACCTTGCTGTCGTTCCACGCCTTGCTGCGGATCCTGCCATCCGCTTCGGCGACCGCCCTGGCCAGCGCAGGGGCCGTGCTGGCGATGGCCTCCCGCACCTGGCCGGCCCGGTTGAAGTGCTCGCTCGGCAGATGGCGGCTGTCGGATCTGGGATAGGTGATGAGCTTGTGCCGCTCGTAGAGGCTCTGGCAGATATCCAGCACCCGCTTGGCATCCATGCCAAAGCGCTTGGCCGCGTCGATCTGCAGGCTGGAGAGGTTGTAGGGGAGCGGCGCCGCCTGCTTGCGCGCCTGCTCCTCCACCGCCTCCACCCGGGCGGGTTGCCCCTGGATCCGCTCCACCACCTTGGCGGCCAGCGCCCGGTTGAGCACCCGTCCCTCCTCATCCTGCCAGGGCAGACATGCCTCCGATGGCAGCCACCTGGCGGTGAAGCGTTCGTTGCCCTGGGTCAACAGATGGGCCATCACCTCGTAGAACGGCTTAGGAACGAAGGCCTCGATCTCGAGATCCCGGCGCACCACCAGACCGAGCAAGGGGGTCTGTACCCGACCCACCGACAGCAGTTCGCTGCAGCCCCCCTTGCGGCCAAGCAGGGTATAGGCCCGGGTCATGTTGATGCCATAGAGCCAGTCGGCACGGCTACGGGCCAGCGCCGACACCGCCAGCGGCACGAACTCCTTGTTGTCTCTGAGCTTGTCGAGGGCGCGGCGCACGGCGGGGGGATTGAGATCGCTGATGAGGCAGCGCTGAACCGGTTTGGTCTTGGGATAGCCGAGAAAGTCGATCACCTCGTCCACCAGCAGTTGCCCTTCCCTGTCCGGGTCACCGGCGTTGACCACGCAGTCCGCCTGCTTGATGAGCCCCTTGATGACGGCCAGCTGGGCCTTGGTCTTGGGTTTGGCCACCAGCTGCCACTGGGTCGGGACAATGGGAAGGGATTCCATGCGCCACTGCTTGTAGGCGGCATCGTAGGCATCGGGCTCGGCCTGCTCCAGCAGGTGACCGATGCACCAGGTCACCACGTCTCCCTGCGCCGTCTCGATGAAACCCTCCCCCTTCTTGTGAGGTTTGGGGAGGACATCGGCGATGGCGCGGCCAAGGCTGGGTTTCTCGGCGATAAAGAGTCGCATGATGGATACACCTGAATACTGTATATGTGAACAGTATACAATCCTCTCGCCACAAACCCCAAGCCCCGGGGTGGCGTACTGCCTCCTCGCCCCGGCTTGGGCATCGCTCCCACCACCGCACATCCCGCTCCCGCTGTATGGGAAAAATGCGATTTAAATTCAATAAATCATGCCAAAACAAATAACAAAACCAAAAATCAATTATATGTCGAAATTAAAACCATGACCGAGGTCAACCCTTAGAATCCTGGGACTACTACTATATTGGTAATACCCGAATTCGAAGGACACCGTCACCATGCTTGGAAAACTGTTGAGAAAGACCTGGTTCTGGCTTCTGCTGCTCGGGGCCCTGCTGGGGATCGCCGCACTGGGCGTCACCGTCACCGTGCTGCACAAGACCAGCTCCACCGAGTTCTGCGTCTCCTGCCACTCCATGCAGACCCCCCTCGCCGAATATCAGGGCAGCGTCCACTTCCAGAACGTGAAGGGGATCCGCGCCGAGTGCGCCGACTGCCACATCCCCAGTGAACCCGCCGCCTATCTCTGGACCAAGATCCGCGCCGTGAAAGACATCTATCACGAGGCGATCGGCACCCTCGACACCCCGGAAAAATACGAGGCCCACAAGCTGCGCATGGCCCAGACCGTGTGGGATCAGCTCAAGGCCAATGACTCCGCCACCTGTCGCAGTTGCCACAGCTACGCCGCCATGGACATCCTGGCCCAACGCCCCAATGCCCGCGCCGAGCACCCGGTCGCCATCAAGGAGGGTCAGACCTGCATCGACTGTCACCGCGGCGTTGCCCACATCATGCCAGACATGAGCGGCCTGGCCGCCGCCGGTGCCAGCGAACTGGCCGCCGCCGCGGCCCAGACCCCGGTAACCGTCACCACCCGCTATGCCATCGCCACCACCACGCTCTATCTGGATGCTGGCGCCAAGACTGACGAAGGCACCCTGATGCCCTCCACCCAGGTGGAAGTGCTGGCCAACGACAACGGCCGCACCCAGGTGCGCATCGACGGCTGGCAGCAGGACGGTGTGAGCGAGGTGTTCTACGCCGCCCCCGGCAAACGGATCCTGAGCGTGCTGGTCGGCGAAGCCGCCAGAAAAGCCCTCGTGACCGGCAAGAGCGAAACCGACAGCGCCACCAACCTCACCTGGCATCAGGTCAGCCTGACCGCCTGGGTCGACCAGAGCCAGCTCATCGGCGACCAGGGCAAGCTGTGGCAATACGCCTCCACCCTGATGTCCAACAACTGCACCGGCTGTCACGGCCTCACCGCGCTGGATCACTTCAACGCCAACCAGTGGATCGGCGTCATCAAGGGGATGGAGTCCCGTACCTCCCTCACCCCGGAGCAGGCGCGCATGCTCACCCAATACGTGCAGAAACACGCCAGCGACATGAGCGCGGCCCATTAAGGCAGGAACAGAGGACTCTCCCATGACTTTTTTCAATGACCAACAGACCAACCTCTCCCGCCGTACTCTGCTCAAGGGGCTGGGGGCCTGTGCCGCCCTGCCCCTGCTGGCTGGTCTCTTCCCGAAAAGCGCCCTGGCCAAGGCCGTCAGCACGGCCCTTGAGCAGTTCCCCACCCTGGTGTCCGCCCAGAAGGGCATCCTGACCGGCGCCCACTGGGGAGCCTTCGAGGCCATCGTCTCCGAGGGCCGCATGGTGCGGGTCCAGCCTGTGGCCGACGATCCGGCACCGAATGACCTCATCGACTTGGCGCCGTTCCAGGTCCACGCCAAGAACCGCATCAAGTACCCCATGGTGCGCAAAAGCTGGCTGGAGCACGGCCCGGGCGCCAGACCGGAGCTGCGCGGTGCCGACGAGTGGGTACGGGTGAGCTGGGAAAAGGCCATCGACCTCGTGGCCGGCGAGATCCAGCGCGTCCAGTCTGATTTCGGCCCGCAGGCGATCCACGCCGGTTCCTACGGCTGGAAGAGTGTCGGCATGTTCCACAACAGCCGCACCCTGCTGCACCGACTGATGAACCTCTCGGGCGGCTTCACCGGTTATGCCGGTGACTACTCCACCGGCGCGGCTCAGGTGATCATGTCCCACGTGATGGGCTCCATCGAGGTGTACGAGCAGCAGACCGCCTGGCCCAACGTGGTGGAGCACGCCGAACTGGTGGTGCTCTGGGGGGTCAACGCCCAGGTCACCCTGAAGAACAGCTGGAACATGCCGGATCACAAAGGTCAAGCGGGCTTCAAGGCGCTGAAAGAGAAAGGCACCCGGGTCATCAGCATCGACCCCGTCTACAACGAGACCGCCAAGCTGGTCGGCGCCGAGTGGATTGCCCCAAACGCCTACACCGACGTGGCCATGATGCTGGGGGTGGCCCACACCCTCCACAGCGAGAAGAAGCACGATCAGGCCTTCCTCGATCGCTACACTGTCGGCTTCGACACCTTCCTCGCCTATCTGCTCGGCAAGGAGGACGGCCAGCCCAAGAGCGCCGAGTGGGCGAGCAGCGTCTGCGGCGTCGAGGCCAAGGTGATCCGCCAACTGGCCCTCGACATGGCCGCCAAGCGCACCATGATCATGGCGGGCTGGGGCATGCAGCGTCAGCACCACGGGGAGCAGCCGAACTGGATGCTGGTCACTCTGGCTGCCATGCTGGGCCAGATCGGCCTGCCGGGGGGCGGCTACGGCTTCAGCTACCACTACTCCTCCGGTGGCAGCCCCACCGCCAAGGGCGGCATTCTGGCGGGCATCTCCGCCGGCAACGCACCGAAGAACAGCCCGGCACCGATCCCGGTGGCGCGCATCGCCGACTGCCTCGCCAATCCGGGCAAGACCATCGACTTCAACGGCCGCAAGGTGACCTATCCGGACATCAAGCTGGTCTACGTGGCGGGGGGCAACCCCTTCCACCACCATCAGGACACCAACAACCTGCTGCAGGCCTGGCGCAAACCCCAGACCGTGATCGTCCACGAGCCCTACTGGACCGCCACCGCCAAACACGCCGACATCGTGCTGCCGGTCACCACCAGCTACGAGCGCAACGATCTGGAGATGGGCGGCGACTACTCCCAGCGCTACGTCTTCCCCATGCACCAGTGCGTGCCCCCCCAGTTTGAAGCCCGCAACGACTTCGACATCTTCAGCGCCATCGCCGCCAAGCTGGGCGTGCAGGAGCAGTACACCGAAGGGAAGGACGAGATGCTGTGGCTCAAGCAGATGTACGACGGCATGGCGGCGCAGGCCCGCGGTGCCCGCGTGGCGCTGCCGCCGTTCAACATGTTCTGGGAGTCCAACAACTACATCCGCTTCCCGATCCCGGAAGCCAACCGCCAGTGGATCCGTCACGCCGATTTTCGCGAGAACCCGCTGCTCAACCCGCTCGGTACCCCGTCCGGCAAGATCGAGATCTTCTCCAACACGGTGGCGGGGATGGGTTATGCCGACTGCGCCGGTCATCCCAAGTGGTATGAGCCCAAGGAGTGGGTGAAGAGCGAGGTGGCGGCGCGCTATCCGCTGTCGCTCAACACCTCCCACCCGACCCAGCGGCTGCACTCCCAGCTCGACAACACCCCGCTGCGGGACAAGTTCGCCATCGCCGACCGCGAAGCGATCCTGATCCATCCGGACGACGCCAAAGCGCGCGGCATCCAGGATGGCGATCTGGTGCGGGCCTTCAACGAGCGCGGCCAGATCCTGGTGGGGGCACGGCTCTCGGCCGACATCCGCCCCGGGGTGGTGCGCGTGTGCGAAGGGGCCTGGTATGACCCGGCCAAGCCGGGCGAAGCGGGCAGCATCTGCAAGAACGGCAACGTCAACTGCCTCACCTTCGACGAGGGCTCGTCCAGTCTGGCCCAGGGCAACTGCGGCCACATGGCCCAATTGCAGATAGAGAAGTATATCGGGCCAGTGCTCGCCAACACGGCGCACGAGGTACCCGCCAACGGCTGAGTAGAGGACTGAGCAACAAAAACGGCGCCATCAAGGCGCCGTTTTCTTATCGCAGTTTGTGGTGTGGCTCAGAAGTCTCCTTCCACCATGTACTCTTCGGCGCACTCCACCAGCTGGGGCCAGAGATCTTCCGGCACCCAGGCCTCGGGGTCATCCTCGTCACCGTCATATTGGCTCCAGAAGAAGGCTCGCAGCCCGCTTGCGAAGTCGTCGCTCAACTCCGCCAGTTCGGAGAGGGGCCCCAGCCAGGCAATGCGGCGCAGGCCGGAGGCGAGATCGTTGATAGCATCCATCAGGGTGCGATCATCCAGGCTCTGCTCCACCAGCAGGGTGAAGCGCTCGCGGGCGCTCTCGGTCTGATCCTCGTCCAGCTCGCCCACGTCGGCCAGCAGGTCGACAAAGTCCTCCAGCAGGAACTGGATCAGGGCATCCCTGTCCTCGAACCACTGGATCTGGGCCCCCTTGGTGCCCAGCACCGAGGCATCGAACGAATCATCGAGATGGCACAAAGCCCAAGGATCGTCAGTCATTGCTACCCTTCCTACACCTGAAACAAGAGACGTATCTTATGCCGGGTGCCGCACCCTTGCCAGCACGGCGGCACAAAAGGGGCCCCCCGACGGGGCCCCCGTCACTCGACCCTGGCCACCTTGGGCAGGGAGAGGGAAGCGGCGAGCCCCCCCAGCTCGGCCCGCCCCATGATGAGGCTGCCGCGATAGGCTTCCGCGAGATCCGAGACGATGTTGAGGCCAAGGCCCGAGCCCGGCACCTTCTCGTCGAGGCGCACCCCCCGCAGCACCGCCTTGGCGATCTGATCCTCGCTCATGCCGGGGCCGTCGTCCTCGATGCGCAGGGTGATCCAGCCCCCCAGCTCGGCACTGGAGATGCGCAGCTCGCTGGCGGACCACTTGAAGGCGTTCTCCAGCAGGTTGCCCACCATCTCGTCGAAGTCCTGCTCCTCCACCCCGACCGCTAGATTGACCGGCACCTGCAAGTCCACCGTCTTGCCGGGATAGAGGCGGGAGAAGGCGCGGCAGATGTACTCCACCCGGGCCCGCACCGGGGTCGACACCCCGAGGATCTTGGCGGCGCCGGTCACCCGCGCCTTGCCGAGGTGATAGTCGATGTGGCGCTGGATCTGGTCGAGCTGCTCGCCGAGGGCGGCCTGATCCTCCGGCGGCAACTGGGTCACCTGGTTGCGCATGATGCTGAGCGGCGTCTTGAGGGCGTGGGCCAGGTTGCCGGTGTGGGAACGGGCTCGTTGCAGCAGCTCGCCATAGTGGTGCAGCAGGCGGTTGATGTCCTCCACCAGCGGCTGGATCTCCAGGGGGTAACGCAGCCGGAATCCCTCCTGATGACCCTGATGGACGCGGCTCAGCTCGCGACGCAGCAGGTGCAGCGGGCGCAGGCCGTAGAGGATCTGGAACATGAAGCCGAGCACCAGGCCGGTGGCGGCGAAGCCGAGGCCGAGGAAGAGGCTGATGCGGGTCTTCTTCAGGGTCTGGGTCAGGGCGCTGCTGTCCTTGGCCATCACCAGGGTGAAGACCCGATCAGACCCCGGCAGCAGCACGGTACGGGTCATGATCAGCAGGGGCTCCTTGTTGGGCCCCTTGCCGACAAAGAGATCCGGATCGCCGAAGGCCGACTTCAGGCCGTGGGCGCTCAAATGGGCATCCCACAAGGAGCGGGAGCGACTGACCACCGTCTCCCCCAGCTCCAGTTGCCAGTAGTAGCCGGAGTAGGGCTGGCGATAACGGGGGTCGGCCATGGGCTCGGTGACCACCGGCATTCCGTCCGGCTGGATCTCGAGGCGGGAGAGCAGATCGTAGAGCTGCAGGCGCAGGCCATCGGCCTCCGCCTCCTGCCAGTAGTTGCGCATCATGGTCTGCAGGCTGAAGCCGGTGGCGAACAGGAAGAGACCGCACCAGACCATGGCGATCACCACCAGCCGACCTCGCAGGGTGCGTACCAGCCTCATTCAACCCACCCCGCCATCGGTTGCGAGGGTGTCATTCGTTGATCCGGTAGCCGAGGCCGCGCACCGTCTCGATGAGATCGGCGTGGGTCTTCTTGCGAATGCGGCCGATGAACACCTCCACGGTGTTGGAGTCGCGATCGAAATCCTGGGCATAGATGTGGTCGATCAGCTCGCTGCGGGACACCACCTTGCCCCTGTGTTGCATCAGGTAGCCCAGCACCCGGAACTCGTGGGCGGTGAGCTTGATGGGGGTCCCTTCGTACCACACCTGGGAAGCCGCCATGTCGAGACGCACGCCACCGATCTCGAGGATGGAGCTGGCGTTCCCCGCCGCCCGGCGCACCAGCGCCTGCACCCTCGCCACCAGCTCCGCCACCTGGAAGGGCTTGGTGAGGTAGTCGTCCGCCCCGGCGTTGAGCCCTTCAATCTTCTCGTGCAACTGGCCACGGGCGGTCAGCACCAGCACCGGGGTGTCCATCCCCTTGCTGCGCCACTCCTTCAGTACGCTCAGGCCGTCGCGACCGGGCAGACCGAGGTCCAGGATGATGGCGTCATAGGGTTCGGTCTCGCCGAGAAAGCCCGCCTCGTTGCCATCGTGGCAGAGATCGGTGACGAAACCGGACAGACGCAGCTGTTCCGCCAGCTGGCCCGCGAGGATCTTTTCATCTTCAACTATCAGAATGCGCATACATGGGTATCCAAAACAGGGTTGTGCCGGCACCGGCAACGGTTGGGGGGACGAACCGGATGACGGTAGGTTCGCGGACTCACGCCGTTACTCCTTACTCCTCTTCCGGGGGCGGGCGCGGAGCGAACAGGCGCTCCAGATGGTGACCCTTGAGCCACACCATCTCCAGATTGTCAGCCCGATAGCCCACCTTGATGACGCTGTTCTCCTCGTCGATGAGCCTGAGCTCGTAGAGCCAGACGCCATCCTCCTCACCCAGATCGACGCGCAGCACGCGCACCGGCAGGCGGGAGGCCACCTCCATCAACACATGAAACGGGCGGACCCGCCCCTCGCTGACCGCCTGTTGCAGCAAGGCCTCGTTCGGCTGGGCCGCCTGAACCAGCATCGGCAGCAGCAATCCAAGCAGGGGCAGCGCGCTATTCATGGGTGATTCATCTCTCAAAACCTAACATAATGCCGTTTATAGTGTGCCAGCCATGAATCCGGAATGAATATGATCCCACGCAGTATCCTGCTGATCTTGTGCCTCTTTTCCACCTTTGGCTGGGCGGCGCAGACACGTCTCGACATGGCCGGACTGGTCAAGTTGTTGCTGGCACAAGGTTATCACGACATTCGAGAAGTGGAGCTGGAAGGGGACAAATTCGAGGTCGATACCCTGAATGCCGACGATCAGCGCGTCCAGTTGCAGGTCGATGCCAACACCGGCGAGATCACCAAAAAAGAGGCCGAATAGGCCTCTTTTGCTATGGGCGTGACGGCTGTTGCGCCGCCCCCCTCCCGGCTACTTGCGCTCGCCTGCGCCAGGGGCGCAGCAGCTTTTCCCGACGGGGCCACAGCAGGGCGCAGGCCAGCACCAGATAGATGAGAGGCTCCTGCCACCCGCTCTTGACCGACCACCAGTAGTGTACCGGCACCAGCAGAGCCACCCCGTAGATCCAGTTGTGCAGCTTCTGCCAGGCAGGCCCCATGCGCCGCAACAGGGCCGGGATCGAGGTGATGCCGAGCGCCAGCAACAGTAGCAGCGCCACCATGCCCACCACTATGTAGCTGCGCTTCACCAGCTCGCCGCCAATCAGCCCCCAGTCGAACTGCAGATCCAGCCCCAGCCAGACCATGAAGTGCAGGGACGCCCAAGCGGCGCACCAGAGCCCGAGGGGGCGACGCAACTTGATGAGCTGCCCCTGGCGCCAGCGCTTGGCGAGCGGCGACACCAGCAGGGTCAGCAACAGCAGGTGGAGGGCCCCCTTGCCGAGGTAATGGGTCAGCCCCTGGACCGGATCCCCCCCCAGCAGCCCGGCTGGCACGGCATAGCCCAGCCAGAGCAGAAAGCCGAACGAACCAAGGTGCACCAGCGCCCGCAAGCCGTTGACATGGGCTGTTTTCAGTCTCGGCATCATATTGCAGTTCCCGTCATGTTTTTCCCGCTTCTCATCCCCTCTCCCACCAGGGGAGAAGGGGGCAAGAGATCAGTCGGGCAGAACGTCAGTCTCAATACCATTTACGCAGATCCATCCCCTGATAGAGGGACGCCACCTCGTCGCCGTAGCCATTGAACATCAGGGTCGGCTGGCGCTTGGCCCCGAAGATGCCCCCCTCGCCGATGAAACGCTCGCTCGCCTGGCTCCAGCGCGGGTGATCCACGCTCGGGTTGACGTTGGCGTAGAAGCCATATTCGTTGGGGGCCAGCAGGTTCCAGGTGGTGGGGGGCATCTCCTCCACCAGGCGGATGGAGACGATGCTCTTGATGCTCTTGAAGCCGTACTTCCAGGGCACCACCAGCCGGATGGGAGCCCCGTTCTGGGCGGGCAGGGTCTTGCCATAGAGCCCCATGGCGAGGAAGGAGAGGGGGTGCATGGCCTCGTCGAGGCGCAAGCCCTCCACATAGGGATAATCGATACCGCCCCCCAGGGCACGGGAGGCCTGCCCCGGCAGCTGTTCCGGATCATAGAGCGTCTCGAAGGCCACGAACTTGGCGCGACTGGTGGGCTCAGCACGGCGGATCAGATCCGCCAGCGCAATGCCGCTCCAGGGCAGCACCATGGACCAGGCCTCCACGCAGCGCAGCCGATAGATGCGCTCCTCCAGCGTGCTCTTGTTGATGAGATCCCACACATCCAGGGTGAAGGGTTTGGCCACCTCCCCTTCCACCTTCAGGGTCCAGGGCTCGGGCTTGAGATAATGGCCGTTGCGGGCCGGATCCCCCTTGTCGGTCCCCAGCTCGTAGAAATTGTTGTGGGTGGTGGCCTTCTCCTCCGGGGTGAGGATCAATCCCTCTGGCCGGGTCGCGGCACGGATGTCGAGGGGTCTGGTGGGGGCCACGGGGGCCGGCTTGTCCGATGCGAAGAGATCCAGCAGGCTGGCCTTCACCGGAAACGCCAGGGTGGCGGCACCGACGCCCAGGCCCAGCCCTTTCAGGATGCGGCGACGATCCTGATAGACGGTTTCCGGCGTGACATCCTGTTCGGTGGGGTGATGAGAAGTACGGCGCTTGATCAACATGAAAAAACTCCCGGGACGATGAGGTTGACAACCATAAGACCCGCCCCGGCCGAGTTTTATTTCACACAGAATTACATGAGTTGGTAAAGGGGCAGTGCCTTGGCCATGGTACCGGCCAGGAAGAGCACTACGAACACCAGCAGAGGAACGATCACGTTTGGCACCATCAGACTCACTCCATGAGCAGGACAGGGCCTCTAACTATGGAACAAGGTCTGCGGCGCCTCCAATGAATTTTTTTCGCGAGCGCAAGCGTATTCCAGAGTTGCAAAGAGTGATCGGGATCACACACAATCCGGCCCCCGCTTGCTGCCGCTCTACCGCGGAGTAGGCTGCCTCCTTTTCCGGATTCAACCACTGAGAGTCACGCCATGAGCCCACTGTTCGCCATCGCCATCACGACCGGGATCCTCTCCGCCGTCTGGGGTGGACTGGCCGCCGCACTCGGTCTCATCTCCTGGGTCGGCTTCCTCGGCTGCACCAGCTACTTCGCCTCGAGTGGCGGTTACAAGGCGCTGTTGCAGACCCTGCTGTGCAACACCACCGGCATGCTGTGGGCACTCCTGCTGATCCACGGGGAGACCTGGTGGGGGGCCGGCATGGCGGGTTATCTGATGACAGGGGTGGTGGCCACCCTGATGTGCGTGCAGGCCAGGCAGCAGTGGCTCGCCTACATTCCCGGCACCTTCGCCGGTTGCTGTGCCACCTTCGGCGCCGCAGGCGAGTGGCGGCTCATTCTGCCCTCCCTCATCATCGGCGCCCTGTTTGGCTATCTGATGAAGGCGAGCGGCCTCTGGCTCTCCCAGAAGACTCTCTCCACCGACGGTGTCAGCGACCCGGCCTGAGGCTGACAAGGTAACCGATTCGGTCGGAAACCAGGGGGGCGGCCCGTCATCGACGGGCCGCCCCTCTGTCATTTATCCCTTCTATCCCTTCGACTTGAAGTTGGCCGCCTCGATGCCGTGCCGATTCAGCAGCTTGTAGAAGTCGGTGCGGTTTCTCCCCGCCATGTTGGCCGCCAGGGTCACATTGCCTTCCGTGGTGCGCAGCAGCCGGATCAGGTACTCCTTTTCAAACTCGGCCCGCGCCTCGTTGAACGAGGGAATGCCGCCACCGCCGCCACTCAGGGCCGACTCCACCATGGCCGCGCCGATCACCGGGCTGCAGCAGAGGCTCGCGAGCTGCTCCACCACCCCGCAGAGCTGACGTACGTTGCCCGGCCAGGCCGCGGCGGCCAGCAGGGCCAGCGCCTCCGGCGAGAAGCCGAGGGCGGCGCAATCGGGGTGACGGTTGCGGTAATCGTCCAACGCCTGACGGGCCAGCAGGGGGATGTCCTCGCTGCGGGCGCTCAGAGGTGGCAGGGTGATGTTGGCCACGTTGAGGCGGTAGAAGAGATCCTCGCGAAAACGCCCCTCTTCCATGGCGGTCACCAGATCCTGATGGCTGGAGCTGATAACCCGCACCTCGGGGGTGCCCTGACCATACTCCGCCAGCACCTGGAGCAACTTGGCCTGGAGTGACTCCGACAGATCCCCTATCTCGTCGAGGAAGAGGGTGCCGCCTTTGGCCTCGGCAAACAGGCCGGACTGGCCATCCTCGCCGAACAGCTGCAAGTCCAGCGCGGGCCAGGGCAGAGCCGCACAGTTGATGGTATGCAGCGGCTTGTCGCGACGGTGGCTGGCCTGGTGCAGCGCCTGGGTCATCACCCCCTTGCCGGCGCCGGAGGGGCCCAGGATCAGCACGGGCACGTCCATGGTGGCGATGCTGCTCGCCTGGATCAGCAACTGCTCCATCTGCGGGTTGCGGGTCTGGATGAGGGACTGCCACTCCTGCTGCTGCTTCGGACGGGTCAGGCTGAGAGCATGTTCTATGGTGACCAGCAGCTCGTCCTTGTCGATGGGCTTGGTGAGGAAGCTGAACACCCCGGAGCGGGTCGCCTGGATGGCGTCGGGAATGGTGCCGTGGGCGGTCATGATGATCACCGGCATGCCGAGCCACTGGGACTGGATCCGCTCGAACAGCGCCAGCCCGTCCATGCCCCCCATGCGCAGATCGCTCAGCACCAAGTCGGCCCGTTGCTGGCGCAGCCTGTCCAGCGCTCCTTCGGCGCTGTCGGCGGTATCCACCTCGTAACCCTGGCTGCGCAGGCGCATGCTCATCAGCTTGAGCAGGCTGGCATCATCGTCCACCAGCAGAATACGGCTCATGCTCTCACCCCCTCTTGGCGAAAAACGCGGTCATTGCGGCGCGGTCCGGAGCTGTCATGGCTGACCTCCCCCATTGAGCTTACGCTGGTTGAGCTGCTCGTCGATGGCGGAGAGCTGCTCTATCTGCTGGCGCAGACGCTTCACCTCCTGACTCTGATCGTCGCGGCGGCTGTCTCGCACCAGCAGCTCCTCCCCGAGGGCGATCCAGCTGCGCAGGAAGGCCTGGGCATCGAGACCGAGCTCCGGCAACAGAGCCTTCAGCTGATCCAGCCCGGCCCGGCGACTGGCCACCGATTCGGACGGGTGGGTGTTGACCATGGCCAGGCTGACCCGGCTCTCGAGGTCGGTGGCGCCGGCCAGTCGCTGGCGCTCCTGCATCCGCTGCTGGGGATGGCTGGCCAGCAGCCAGTCCAAGTATTGCAGGCGCACCTGCATCTCCTTGTTGGCAAACTCCATCCGCCTGGCGATCGCCTCCTGGGAAGGCTCGGTGAGGCTGGTAGAAGGCAGCAGGGAACAGCCAGCGAGCAGGCCTATCATCAATACGGGAATCACAAATCGTTTCATCTTGAATGTCACTTCAGATCCTGGTGGGGAACAGGCACCTGCCCGCTCCTCTCAATATTCGGTGTCAAGGCGCCACCCGCACCTGCGGGGTCGCCGCCACGCCCGTCAGCTCGGGCGCACGTTCAAATCCAGCCGGAAACAGACATCCGCCTGGGCATCCTCGATCAGCCTGAGCTCGCCGCCCAGACTCATGGCAGACTCCCGGGCAATGGAGAGGCCCATGCCGGAGCCTTTCAGCAATCCCTGGCGCACTATGCTGCCCTGTTCAAAGGGCTCGAAGATGCGCTCCCGCTCGTCTGGCGGGATGACAGGCCCTTCGTTGGCCACCTCCAGCCAGCCGCCGCCCGCTCCCGCCCCGGCGCGGATCCAGATCTGTCCGCCCCTGGCGCCATAGCTGACCGCGTTGGAAAAGAGATTGTCGAGGATGAGTCGCAGGCGGTAGGGCTCTGCCCGTAGGCTGATGGGCTCGGGCGGCAAGTGTACACTGATTTGCTTGGATTCCAGCGCGAGCCGGTACTCTTCGGACAAGTCTGACAACAAGGGCGCCAGGGGCACCTCGGACAGGGTGAACACCTCCTGCTGGCTGAGGCGATTGAAGTCGAGCAGCCGCTCGATCAGGGTCTGCAGACGGCGGCTGTTCTCCTCCAGCATCTGGCAGATCTCCTGCTGATCCCCGTTGAGGGGCCCCACCAGCTGCTCCGAGAGCAGATCAGCCCCCTCCCGCAGCACGGCAAGGGGGGTTTTCAGCTCGTGGGATACGTGGCGCAGGAACTGGTATTTCTGCTGTTCCAACTCCTTGAGCTTGTCGTGCAGCCAGCTGATCCGCTCCCCCAGCAGCACCAGTTCGGCCGGGCCATCCACCGGACGCTGATCCGGCTCGACGCCTGCGCCCAAACTCAGGATCCGCGACTCAATCTGACGTACCGGGTGGATGATGAGGTAGGTAAAGAGCAACACCAGCAGCAGGCTGAGCCCGGCCACGAAGCCGCTGACCCACCAGATCTGCTGTTTCAGCTCCACGATGGCGCCCCGCATGCGGGTCACGTGATCATCCACCTGGCTGCGGGTGACCACCTCCAGTTGCTGGTTCAGTTCGTTGAAATCGGTGAAACGGGGGCTGGTCGCCTCCTGCCTGGCCTTGCGCAGATCCTGCAGGCCATCGAGCCAGACCAGCGTCGCCTCGAGATCTCCGTAGACCTCGGCATCCGGAATGGAGTCCTGATGAGTCGCGAGCAGTTCCCGGTAGCGCACCAGCTGCTGCCGATAACTGGCCAGGATGCGGTCATCACCCAGGACCGCATAGCGGCGCAGGGTGCGCTCCAGATCGATGGCCTGGGTGGAGAGCAGCGTCGCCCGGCGAGTGTCCCGCACCGCACGTTCCATCTCGTCGCTGGTGAGCTGGCCCAGGTGGGAGAGAGCCTGACTGTCGTGCCAGATCATGCCCCCCAGGGGCATCAGCACCAGCACGAAGCCCATCAGTACTACCTGGAGCAGGGAGCGGGGCCGAACCTTGGTCATCTTCTGCGGTCTCGATTCGTCATGGGGGAGCCAGCATATCCGCACTGCCCCAAAAAGCAAAACCGGCCATAAAGCCGGTTTGATTGCTCACCGAGGCCGGATTCACGCCAGGCCGACGGACGCCACACAGATGACAATGATCATGGCAAGGGCCCCTGACGCGGTCAACAGTGCCCATTTCATTTCTACGCTCATGCAAACCTCCTTTCTGCCAATCAGCGTTGGATCACAACAGATAACGACATGTTAATTCATAGTGAATCCCATAACCGTGAGCTGCGTATATATTTCAGACGAGCCCAACCCAAGGAATGGAAAGCATGTTTTACCTCTGTAGCATTGGATCCAATCTCGACCCCGCCCTGCACGTCAGTCAGGCCGTCGCCGAATTGCTGGCCCGCTTTGGTCGCCTTCACCTGAGTTCCGTCATCCAGACCAAGCCTGTGGGCATGCATTCGCGCCACGACTTCCTCAACTGCCTGTTCGTCGTCCAGAGCGACCTCTCTCCCGCCCAGCTCAAGGCCGAGTTTGTCACCATGGAGCTGGCCCATGGCCGGGATCGCAGCAACCCCCTGTGCAAGGTGGCGGACAGGCCACTGGACATCGACATACTGGCCTGCGGCGAACGGGATGACTTCGCCGAGGCCGGGGTGGATGCCTACCTGGGGGATCTGCTGGCGGAGATGTATCAGGGCGGCAGTGTGGACTCCGGCAAGGTGACCCTCGGCCTGCCGGGCAGCAAGGTGTTTGCGAAGCAGCGCATCGGCCAGGCCCCCATCCATCTCTGCCAGCAAGACGAGGCCCTGCTTCCCGGCAACGGCCACCCCGGCCCCCCTTCCCGGCACGCCGCCATCCGGCACCCTTGAGCCATTCACACGCATGAGGCGCCCAAAGGCGCCTCATGTCATGGCGGCCCGCCTTGCCCTAGATGACGGCGAGGGCGCGCCCCCCGTCCACCCGGATGCTGGCCCCGGTCATGTAGTCGTTCTTCATCAGCATCTGTACCGCCTGCCAGATGGGCTCCAGACCCCCTTCCCGCGCCAGCGGCGTCTTCGCCAGCACCTGCTGGCGCCAGTCATCCCCGTGCTCGTCGAGAAACAGGATGGGGCCAGGCTCTATGGTGTTGACCCGCACGGCGGGTGCCAGTTCGCGGGCAAAGCTCATGGCCAGGGAATGGGCTCCCGCCTTGGTGGCCACGTAGGCGGCAAACTGGGGCGCCGGGGCATGGATGTAGATATCGGTGATGTGGATGATGCCCCCGTTGGGCTGGCGAGCAAGGGCGGGGGCCAGCGCCCGGTTGAGCTGGAAGGGAGTCGCCATGTGTACCCGGTAGAACTGATCAAACTGGGCCAGCTGCACCGCAGGATCCGCCGCCTGGGGCTCGAAGGCGGAGGCATTGTGGATGATCAGGGCAAGATCCTCATGGGCCGCCAGCGCCGTCACCACGGCGCCCACCTCCTCTTCCCGGGTGAAGTCCGCCTTTACCAGCTCGACGCCCACGTCTCGCAGACGATCCAGCTCGGGCCGTTCGCTGCGATAGCTGCCCGTCACCTGCCAGCCAGCGGCCACCAGCTGCTCGCACAGATAGAATCCCAGGCGACGGCCACAGCCCGTTACCAATGCACGCATACCCTCTCCTTGTGGTTGTCGCCCTCCCCGATCCATGCTGGATCGCACGGAGGACCCATTCATCGGCCATGACCTATCGATGTCCGAGGCAAAACCCATTGGCCCCCTGTCACGGCCACCGGGCATAGTGGCCCCATCGACCCCCATGGAGCCACCATCATGCTACAAATTCGCGATCATATGCAGCCATTGACCCACTCACTGCACCCCAGCCTCGGTCTGGCCGAGGCGCTGGACAGACTCCATCGGGCAAACCTGGGGGGCCTGCCGGTACTGGATGACCATCAGCACCTCGTCGGATTTCTCTCCGAGCAGGATTGCATTCCCGCCCTGCTCACGGGCAGCTATCACTGCGACACCCGTACTCTGGTCGAAGATCTGATGAGCCGGACCCCGCTGTTCGTCTCTCCTGATGACAACATCGTGGATCTCGCCCGCCAGATGGCCGGGGCCAGACCCAAGGTCTATCCAGTGATGGAGGGAGGCAAGGTGACAGGCATCATCAGCCGTCGTCAGGTGATGCAGGCCCTCAACACCCAGATGAAACAGTGTCAGGCAACCTGAGGCAGGCAACCTCGCACACGTTTCATGCCGGCCACCCTCCCGTCCACAGCCGGCGAGTGGCTGGTCCACCCCGCCCGACTCTGCCACGGGGCGGCCTGTCGAGGCAGCGCCGCCCTCCTCCCACCGGCACCGTTCGTTTGTCCCCTCCCCATTTCAGGGTTTGCCATCCGTGGTCGTCTCTAGTTAGATAGGTATCGGTCACAGTCCCTGCCGGATGCGACCCCGTCCCCAATGCTCAGGAAATGTAACATGCGACGCTTGCTCGTATTCTGCTTTCTGCTGCCCTGCTGGCTGTCAGCTAGGGAGTTGGTCATTGGTGGCATCCAGGAGCCCCCTCTCAAGTGGCTGGATGCACAAGGACACCCTCGCGGGCTGGATGTGGATCTCGTCACCGCCATCTTCGGCACGCTCCATACCCCCATCAGGATTGAGCTCATCGATTCGGGAGCCAGGCTCACCCGCAATGCCGAAAGCGGCTTCTATGATCTGCTGCTGGCCCACTCCTACAAACCGGAGCGGGAGGCCTATCTGCTCTACCCCAAACAGGCCCATATGCTCCATAGCTGGCACTTCTTCATACGCAAGGAGTCCGCAGGCCTGATCCACTATGACCATCTGACGGATCTCAAACCCTGGCGTATCGGTGTCACCCGGGATTTCTCCTATACCCCCGAGCTCGCGGCAGCCATGACAGACCCGAGCTATCACTTCCAGGAGATCCCCATCAACCAGCTGCAACTGCGAAAACTCATTGCCGGTCGTATCGACGTGGTGCCCATGTCCCTGGTCACCGCCTTCACCCAGATAAGAGAGGAGGGACTGGAAGGCAAGCTCGACTACCTGCCAAAACCCCTCAAGACCAGCCCCTACTTCAATGCCTGGACCCGTTCCCGGGCCGATGCCGACACCCCGGCCCTGATGGCCGCCTATGATGCCGAACTGCTGCACATGAAGCGGGACGGCCGGCTCAAGGCCCTCTACGACAAATACGGCATCCCCTATATCGAACCCTGATCCACCGTTCAGGGTGTCATCACCCGCAGGGTCGAATTCTGCTGCGCGAACAGGGTCTCGCACGGGAGAGGGATCTCTACGCCCCCCTCAGACCACCCGACTCAGGGCTTCACATCCCGCAGGATCGGGTTTTGCAGCGAAATCAGCGTCTCGGTGGACTGGATCTCGTCGATGGTCTGGATCTTGTGGATCAGTACCGTCTGCAACTCGTCGATGGAGCGGGTCATCACCTTCATGAAGATGCTGTAGTGGCCCGTGGTGTAGTAGGCCTCCACCACCTCGTCCAGCGCCTGCAGTTTGGCCAGGGCCGACGGGTAATCCTTGGCGCTCTTGAGGTTGATCCCGATGAAGCAGCAGACGTCGTAGCCCAGCTTCTTGGGGTTCACCTGCACCCGCGTTCCCTCGATGATGCCCGCCTGCTTCATCTTCTCTACCCGCACGTGGATGGTGCCCGGGCTCACCAGCAGTTGTTTGGCCAGCTCGGCGTAAGGCAGGCGCGCATTCTCCATCAGGGCGGTGAGGATGGCCTGATCGAGATTATCGATCCGATAATTTTCTGACACTTTTTTGCACTCCTTTTAATGATTCATCATTAATTGATGGCTTATTTTGAAGAAAAAAACACACAAAGCCTATTTCAATTATCGAATATTGAATTTAGTTGGCATTCTGTTGAAGAATCACCGCATTCAACGGATTCACGACAGGTAATTCAGCATGAAACAGCACTACATCCGCAGCCAACAGCAGATCAGCTTCGTCAAAGAGATGTTCTCCCGCCAACTCGCACTGCAACTCGGCCTGATGGAGGTACAAGCCCCCATTCTGAGCCGGGTCGGTGACGGCACCCAGGACAACCTCTCCGGCTGCGAGCATGCAGTGCAGGTCAAGGTGAAAACCCTGCCGGAGCACAGCTATGAGGTGGTCCACTCCCTGGCCAAGTGGAAGCGCCAGACCCTGGGTCGCTTCGGTTTCGGCCCGGGTGAAGGCATCTACACCCACATGAAGGCACTGCGTCCGGACGAGGATCGTCTCAGCCCCATTCACTCCGTCTACGTCGACCAGTGGGACTGGGAGAAGGTGATGCCGGGCGAGCGCCGGGATCTGGCCTATCTGCAGGAGACGGTGCGCAGCATCTGGGCCGCCATCAAGGCCACCGAGCGCGCGGTCTGTGCCGAGCACGACCTGACCCCCTTCCTGCCGGCGGATATCCAGTTCCTGCACAGTGAAGAGCTGCTGACCCGCTACCCGGACCTCGATGCCAAGGGACGCGAGCGCGCCATCGCCAAAGAGCTGGGAGCGGTCTTCCTCATCGGTATCGGTGGCGCCCTCTCCCACGGCGAACGCCACGACGTGCGAGCCCCGGACTACGACGACTGGAGCAGCGAGAGCGAGCTGGGGCTGGCGGGTCTGAACGGTGACATCCTGGTGTGGAACCCGGTGCTGGAAGACAGCTTCGAGATCTCCTCCATGGGGATCCGGGTGGACGCAGAGGCGCTGCGCCGCCAGCTCGCCATCACCGGGGACGAGGATCGCCTGCAATATGACTGGCATCAGGATCTGCTGGCAGCACGCATGCCGCAAACCATCGGCGGCGGCATCGGCCAATCCCGTCTGGCCATGCTGCTGCTGCAAAAAGAGCACATCGGTCAGGTCCAGGTCGGCGTCTGGCCATCTGAAATGAAGGCTGCCATCCCAGGCATGCTGTAACGAATTGATTTGATTGCATCTGTCCTCCTATCGCGGCAACACGGCGCGGGACAGACGCGATAGCGAAGCTGGTCAGCCGGGGTGGAGAGCGTATCCCGACTGACTGTAAGGCGGGCATGGTCGCTGACTGTGCCTGCCGACCCTGGGGCTTGCCCCTGCGATCCGCTCAACCCACGTCAGATCGCATCGAATACATTCCTCCCGGCAATCTTCGGATTGCCGTTTTTTTTACGCCGAAAAACTGTGCTCAAAACCCGCCCCGATCTGGTGCTGGCGCGGCAACCCCGCCTTTCTGCTGCCGGTGCAGTGGCAGGCAAACAGCTTCTCTACCGCCTCCTCCTGCAGATAAGTGCCGAGCGCCACCGCCCGCTGCGGGCCGGAAAACTTCAGATGCAGGCCGCCGATGACGGCGTGGATCCGCTCATCGCCACACACCTCCTTGGCCCGCGCGATGATGTTCTCGGCCCCGGCGTGACCACAGCCGATGAAGACTATCAGACCCTGCTCGCTCTTGTAGACCAGCGCCGAATCATCGCTGATAAGGTCTTTCTCCACTCGCCCGCCCCGCACCATGTAACCAAGCAAGGAGGGTTTGGCCTGCTCCCGTCGCAGTATGGATCCCAGGAACACCAGCCGCTCGGACAGCCAGACCGGCTCAGCTGAACAGTGAGGGAGCAGCCCTCTCGTCGCCAGTTGTCGCGGATCCAGGTCGCCCGAGAGGCGGTAGAGGTTGTAGCGTCGGGGCAGCAACGGCAGGAAGTAGCCCCGCTCATTGAACACATCCGGACAAGCGATCAATGGAATGGGATCGGAATAGACGGGCAGGGAGCCGATGCCTCCTACATGGTCGTAATGACCGTGAGAGAGCACCACATGGGTGAGAGAGGCGAGATCGATCCCCATCACGACGGCGTTGTGGCACAGCGCCCGGCCACGGCCGCTGTCGAACAGCACCTTGAGTCCATCGCACTCCAACAGTAACGACAGTCCCTTTTCAGGCAAGCAGCCGGGTAGATGAACATCATCATCCACCAAAACGGAAAACGTCAGCATCTCAATCACCCTGAAAACAAAACGCAGGCACGAGGCCTGCGTTTTTCATCGACAATCCCATTACTGGGTCATGGTGAGGCCGTTGCTGTCGGCCCCCAGCCGCAGTGTCTTGCCCGGGATGACCCGACCGCTGAGCAGGGCCTGGGCCAGCGGGTTCTCCACCTTCTGCTGGATCGCCCGCTTGAGGGGGCGCGCCCCGTAGACGGGATCGAACCCGGCGTGGACCAGCTTGGTCAGCAGCTCCTCGCTCACCTCCACCTCGAAGCCCTGGGACTCCAGACGGCTCATCAGGCTCTTGAGCTGGATGCGGGCGATGGACTTGATGTGCTCCTCACCGAGCGGGTGGAACACCACGGTCTCGTCGATCCGGTTGATGAACTCCGGCCGGAAGCTGCGGGTCAGCACCTCCATCAGCATGGCCTTCATCTCGTCGTAATCCTTCTCGGAGTGGTGCTCCTGGATGAGATCAGACCCGAGGTTGGAGGTCATGATCACCACGGTGTTGCGGAAGTCCACGGTACGCCCCTGACCGTCGGTCAGGCGGCCATCGTCCAGCACCTGCAACAGGATGTTGAACACGTCCGGGTGGGCCTTCTCCACCTCGTCCAGTAGGATCACCGAGTAGGGGCGACGGCGCACCGCCTCGGTGAGATACCCCCCTTCCTCGTAACCCACGTATCCCGGAGGCGCCCCCACCAGACGGGCCACGCTGTGTTTCTCCATGAACTCGGACATGTCGATCCGCACCATGGCGTCCTGGGTATCGAACAGGAACTCCGCCAGCGCCTTGCACAGCTCGGTCTTGCCCACCCCGGTGGGGCCGAGGAAGAGGAAGGAGCCGATGGGGCGGTTCGGGTCGGACAGCCCGGCACGAGAGCGGCGAATGGCGTTGGAGACGGCGTCCACCGCCTCTTCCTGGCCGATCACCCGGCTGTGCAGCTGATCCTCCATCCGCAGCAACTTCTCCCGTTCCCCTTCCAGCATGCGGGCCACCGGAATGCCGGTCCAGCGGGCCAGGACGTCGGCGATCTCCACGTCGGTGACCCGGTTGCGCAGCAGGCTGGTCTCCTGCATCTCGGCCTGGGTGGCGAGATCCAGCTGTTTCTCCAGCTCCGGGATGCGGCCGTACTGCAGCTCGGACATGCGGCCCAAGTCCCCTGCGCGGCGCGCCACCTCGAGATCCTGACGGGCCTGCTCCAGTGCCGCCTTGATGTGCTGGGTCCCGGCGAGGGCAGCCTTCTCGGCCTTCCACACCTCTTCCAGCTCGTTGTATTCCCGCTCTTTTTCCGTCAGTTCCTGATTGAGCAGATCGAGGCGCTTGCGGCTGGCGTCATCGTCCTCCTTCATCAGCGCCTGCTGCTCCAGCTTGAGCTGGATGATGCGCCGCTCGAGCCGGTCCAGGGATTCCGGCTTGGAGTCGATCTGGAGCCGGATGCTGGCCGCCGCCTCGTCGATGAGGTCGATGGCCTTGTCAGGCAGCTGGCGATCCGCGATGTAGCGGTGGGATAGCTGGGCCGCCGCGACGATGGCGGGGTCGGTGATCTGCACATGGTGGTGCAGCTCGTAGCGCTCCTTCAGGCCACGCAGGATGGCGATGGTGTCCTCCACCGAGGGCTCCTCCACCAGCACCTTCTGGAAACGGCGCTCCAGGGCGGCATCCTTCTCCACGTACTGCCTGTACTCATCGAGGGTGGTGGCCCCGACGCAGTGCAGCTCGCCGCGGGCCAGGGCGGGCTTGAGCATGTTGCCCGCATCCATGGCACCCTCGCCCTTGCCGGCGCCGACCATGGTGTGCAGCTCGTCCACGAAGAGGATGACGTTGCCCTCCTCCTTGGCCAGATCGTTCAGAACCGCCTTGAGCCGCTCCTCGAACTCGCCGCGATACTTGGCTCCGGCCACCAGGGCCCCCATGTCGAGCGACAGCACCCGCTTGTTCTTGAGCCCTTCCGGCACTTCGCCATTGATGATGCGCTGGGCCAGACCCTCGACGATGGCGGTCTTGCCGACGCCGGGGGCACCGATCAGGACCGGGTTGTTCTTGGTGCGGCGTTGCAGCACCTGGATGGTGCGGCGAATTTCGTCATCCCGGCCGATCACCGGGTCGAGCTTGCCGAGTTCGGCCCGCTCGGTGAGATCGATGGTGTACTTCTCCAGCGCCTGGCGATTCTCCTCGGCGTTGGCATCCTCCACCTTCTTGCCGCCACGGACCTTGTCGATGGCTGCCTCGAGTTTTTCCTTGGTCAGCCCCTGGGCACGCAGCAGCTCGCCCAGCGTCCCCTTCTCGTCCAGGGCCGCCAGCACGAACAGCTCGGACGAGATGAACTGATCCTTGCGCTGCTGGGCCAGCTTGTCGCAGACGTTGAGCAGTCGCCCGAGGCCGTTGGAGAGCTGTACGTCCCCTTCCACCCCGCTGACGCGGGGCAGGCGATCCAGCTCCTCGCCGAGGCGCGAGCGCAGGGTATTGATGTCGAGCCCGGTCAGGGTGAGCAGCGGGCGAATGGATCCGCCGTCCTGATTGAGCAAGGCGCTCATCAGATGGACGGGTTCGATGAATTGGTGGTCACGACCCAGTGCAAGAGACTGGGCATCGGAAATGGCAATCTGGAATTTGCTGGTCAGGCGATCGAGGCGCATTGCACTCCCCCTTCAAGACAGACGCCGCATGCGCGGCAACAACATCGCTTTCTGACAAGGAAGATGTGGTCTTGAAGGGCAATTTCAAGGGGTGGCTGTTTATTTTTTCCTCAATAGCGGTGACCGAGGGAAAACGACCTCGCAATGGCAGCCTGCACCCTGAGCCTGCTCGGCAGCAAGACATGGCCGCCAAAGGGCCATCACCAGGGAGTGAAGAGGCGCTTGCGGCCACTCGCGAGCGCCTCTTCGGCTATTTTTCCAGCCACACAAGGGAGGCCATGCGACCCGTCTGCCCGTCGCGGCGATAGGAGTAGAAGCGCTCGCTGTCGCTGAAGGTGCAGTATTCGCCGCCATAGATGGCGGTGACGCCGGCGCGGGCGAGGCGCAGTCGGGCCAGCTGGTAGATATCCGCCAGCCATTTCCCTTCGTTGAGGGATGGCACGAACGCAGCCGCCGCTTCCGCCTGCTCCGCCATGAAGGCCTCACGCACCTCGCCACCCACTTCGAACGCAGCGGGACCGATGGCCGGGCCCAGCCAGGCCAGGATCTCGCCAGGCTCGCAGCCCATGGCGGCGATGCTTGCCTCCAATACGCCCCCCTGCAGTCCGCGCCAGCCGGCATGGGCCGCCGCCACTACGGTGCCTGCCCGATCGCAGAACAGCACCGGCAGGCAGTCGGCAGTCATCACGATGCAGGCCTGCCCCGCCTCACGGGCACAGGCGGCATCGGCATCCGGTACGCGCTCATAACGGTCGCTCACCGGATGGACGGCGATGCCATGTACCTGGTTGAGCCAGTTGAGAGTGCCGGGGATCCCCGCCACCTGCTGCAGTCGGGCGCGGTTGGCCTCGACCCTGGCCGGTGCATCGCCCACATGGGCCCCGAGGTTCAGACCAGCAAAGACCCCTTCGCTGATGCCGCCGTCCCGGGTGGTCGAGAGAGCCCTGACATTGCCCGGTGCGGGCCAGTCGGGTGCGATCCAGTTCATCTGTGGCTCCTTTCGTTCATATGAAAACGGGGCCCCTTGGCTGCAACCAGTCAAGGGGCCCCGCATCAGATCATGGAGGGCAGGTTACGGCAGGAATCGTCGCAAGGCCGCCCCCGGGATCAGTTCCAGACCAGATCGTCCGGATTGGCCAGGGTATCCGCCCGCAGCACTTCCATCAGCGCCACCATGTCCTGCGGCGTGGGGGAGTGCCACTCCATCACTTCACCCGTGATGGGGTGCGCCAGCTTCAGCATGGTGGCGTGCAGCGCCTGACGGTGGAAACCTCGCAGGGCCTCGGTCAGTTCGGGGGTGGCGTTGCGCAGCAGACGCAGACGACCGCCGTAGGCGGGATCCCCCACCAGCGGATGCTTGATGTGGGCCATGTGGACACGGATCTGGTGCGTACGGCCGGTCTCCAGCCGCAACCGCAGACGGGTGTGACCACGGAACTTCTCGTGCACCCGGTAGTGGGTGACGGACTCGCGCCCGTTGGGCACTACGGCCATGTGGGTACGCTGGGTCGGGTGACGACCGATGGGGGCATCGACGGTGCCGCCGGCGGTCATGTGACCGATGGCAATCGCCTCGTACTCACGGGTGATCTGGCGTGCCTGCAGGGCTTCCACCAGGTGGGTCTGGGCGGGAATGGTCTTGGCCACCACCATCAGCCCCGTGGTGTCTTTGTCCAGACGGTGCACGATACCGGCGCGGGGGACCTCGGCGATGCCGGGGTAGCGGTGCAGCAGGGCGTTGAGCACGGTGCCGTCCGGCGTACCGGCGCCCGGATGAACCACCAGGCCGGCCGGCTTGTCGATCACCAGGATGTGTTCATCTTCATAGACGATGTTCAGCTCGATGTTCTGGGCATCCCAGCGGGTGTCGTCTGCCAGTTCCACATTCACATGTACCTGCTGCCCGGCCACCACTTTCTCGCGCGGGGTATTGGCAACCTGACCGTCCAGGGTCACTCTGTCCTGTAAAATCCACTCCTTGATGCGGGTCCGGGAGTAGTCGGGAAACAATTCGGCCAGGGCCTGGTCGAGTCGTTGCCCGAATTGGTGATCCTGAAATTCGCCTGTCAGTTCAATATGCTGGCTCATGTATGGTCTCTTGAGCGGGGGTATCAATTCGAAATAATCCGGGTATTCTAGCTTTTCTTTTAGCCAAGCATAACGGATACTTTGCCAATTTCGTGGAAATGGACCGGATGTTGTTGATGGGAAAGAAGTCTCACCTGCTGATGTCGCTCGCCTTGGTCGCTACCCTGATCACTGGCTGTTCCAGCACCAAACCCAAGGTTCCCGACGAACCGCCGGAAGTTCTGTACCAGAAAGCCCGCATCAAACTGGATACCGGCAACTACCTCAATGCCATCGAACTGCTGGAAGCGCTGGACTCTCGTTACCCGTTCGGTGCCTACTCCAACCAGGTTCAGCTCGATCTCATCTATGCCTACTACAAGCAGGATGATACCGCCCAGGCGATCGCCAACATCGACCGTTTCATCCGCCTGAACCCGGCGCACAAGAACATCGATTACGTCTTCTATATGCGCGGCCTGACCAACATGGCGGCGGATTACAACTTCTTCCAGGATTTCCTCGGCATCAATCGGGATGACAAGGACCCCTCCTACGCCCGTCAGGCCTTCCAGGACTTCAAGACCCTGCTGCAGAACTACCCCAACAGCAGCTATGCAGCCGATGCCCGTGCCCGCATGATCGGCCTGAAGAACCGTCTTGCCCGCTATGACCTGGGGGTAGCCGAGTACTACGTCAAGCGTGACGCCCTGATCGCCGCCGCCAACCGCGCCAAGCTGATCGTCGAGACCTATCCTGACACGATGGAAACCGAGAAGGCGCTGGAGATCATGGTCAACGCCTATGACACCCTGAAGATGCCGACCCTGGCCCAGCATGCCCGAGAAGTGCTGGCCAAAAACTACCCGGACAACCGTCTCGGTCGCGGCTGAGTAGCGAACGGACAATGAAAAACCGGAGCCACTGGCTCCGGTTTTTTTATGGCCGACGGCGGCACTCCGGGGTCACTGGTGCTTACCCTGCTGCTTGGCCCGCATGATGTTGATGATCTCGATGTCGGTATCCAGCATCCCCTCCCTGGAGAGGCGACCCAGGTTGGCGATGGTCTGGTCCACATCGTCCGAGACGATCCCCTCGCTCTGGGGCACGCGCAGATTGTTGATGGCCATCAGCGAGGATTTCACCGCCGCCGAGGTTGAGGTGGAGACCTTCATGGAGCAGGCGCTGCCGGCGCCGTCGCAGATGATGCCGGAAACATCCCCAATCATGTTGTTGATGCAGTGGCTGATCTGCTCGAACTGGCCCCCCAGCAGCCAGGTGATGGCGGCCCCCGATCCCATGGCGGCAGTGCTGGCTGCACACAGGGCGGAGAGTTTGTTCTGGTAAGCCTTGATGTAGATGGCCACCAGGTGGCTCATCACCAGGGCACGGGCCAGCTGCTCGTCATCGGCCTTGAGGAAGCGGGCGGCGGCGACCACCGGCATGGTGGCGGCAATGCCCTGGTTGCCGGAACCGGAGTTGGACATGGCGGGCAGCATGGCGCCATCCATCCGCGCATCGGAGGCGGCAGACGACAGGCGCATGGCCAGGGTCATCAGATCGTCGGAAAGCAGCTTGCGTTCCACCTGGTCGGTGAGGATCTTGCCGATGCGCAGGCCATAGCCCTGCAGCCCTTCGTCCGCCAGCGCCTGGTTCATGGTGGCCGCCTCGCGGATGAAGTCGATCTCGGCCAGCGGCACCTCCAGGGCGAAGGCCACGATCTCCTTCAGGGTCATGGCGGGCTTGTCGGCCTTGGCTGGCTGGATCTGCACCCCGGGGGCGCTGTCCTGCACCATCAGCACCTCGCCATCCTTCTCCATCAGCACGATGCGGGTGTGGTCGGTACAGATCACCACCCGGGCGCTGTGCCCCTCCACTTCGGCCAGCACCTCGGCGTAGAGCACGTCGGGCACATCCTTCACATCCACCTCTATGGTGGGCAGCAGCCCCTTGGCCGCCTCGACCTGATCCGGCGTGAGGCTCTTGAGCACCTCCAGCCCGGCATCCGGGTTGCCACCGGTGATGCCGACGGCGGCGGCCACCGGCAGGCCGATCATGCCGGTGCCGGGCACCCCGACCCCCATGCCGTTCTTGAACAGATTGCCGCTGACCCAGACGCGGGTGCGGGTCGGTACCTGGCCCAGCAGCTTGCGGCAGTTGGCCGCCGCCAGGGCGACCGACATGGGCTCGGTGCAGCCGAGGGCCGGCACCACTTCACGCTTGAGCAGGGTAATAAAGTCGGTCCATTGTGCGTTCATTGCGATGTGTCTCATGTTCATGGCGCCCGCGTGCGGGCTCGTCATTGTTGTTCGGCCAGTTCCGCCTTGTGATTGCGGATATGCAGGTAAACGGTATGGCGGGAGATACCGAGCAGTTCGGCCACCAGTTGGGCGGCATCCTTGATCTCGAAGATGCCCATGTCGTAGAGCCGGTGCACGATCGCCTTGTTGCGAACGTTGCTGCCCAGCCCGGGATCCCTGTCCACCTTGGCGATCACCTGCGCCACCAGATCATCCACCGAGCTGGCGAAGGTTTCGGTGCCGTGGGCAGGGGGCACTGCGGGCGGGGCAAAGGTGTCGAGCAGGCTGCCAAGGGGCGTGTCCAGACTGAAATTCACGCACAGCATACCGATGGGTTTGCCCTCGCGGTTGCTGATGGTGATGGACGAGGACTTCAGCAGGGAGCCCTCCCGGGTGCGGGAGAAATAGCTGCTCCACTGGCTGCCGGCGGCACTGTGCAACTTGTCGAGCGCAAAATCGGTGACCGGCGCTCCCTCCTGGCGGCCGGTGATGTGGCCGTTGGCAATCTTGATGACGGAGGCGTGCAGGCTGTCAAAGGCGTGCAGCACCACCTCGCAGCCCGGGCCAAACAGGGCGGACAGCGCCGCCACCGCAGGCTCAAAGCTGGCAATCAGATGGCGCTCTTCATCGGTCAGTGTGCTGGCGTCGCGCAAGGGAGCTACCTCGGTCATGGGGTCATCCGGTCAACGTTGGGCAAGGATAATCAAAGCGGACTCAAATAAAATTGAGCAAATCCGCTTTTTGCGCGGGCATTATGCCCGACTGGTGAGACAACACCACAAAATGTGAGCAAAATCACGACGAAAATGACAAAAAGGCCCCATGAGAGGCCTTTAAGGTGGTTTTTTGGTGCTTTGGCTCAACTTTAATTGAGCCAGGGCTCGTCAGTCAGTCCGGACAGGCAGGCACCACCGTCTGTCTGTTCCCTGCCACGGTCATCCACTCTGGTCATAAAAAAAGGGGGCCGAAGCCCCCTTTTTGTCTCATCCGGTCAACGCTTACAGCGCCTTCAGGATGGCCTCGACGCTGGCCTTGGCATCGCCAAACAGCATCTGGGTGTTCTCCTTGAAGAACAGCGGGTTCTGGACACCGGCGTAGCCAGTGTTCATGGAGCGCTTGAAGCCGATGACGTTCTGCGCCTTCCACACTTCCAGCACCGGCATGCCGGCGATGGGGCTGCCCGGATCTTCCATGGCGGCCGGGTTGACGGTGTCGTTGGCACCGATCACCAGCACCACGTCGGTGTCGGCGAAGTCATCGTTGATCTCGTCCATTTCCAGCACGATGTCATAGGGGACTTTCGCTTCCGCCAGCAGCACGTTCATGTGACCAGGCAGACGACCGGCCACCGGGTGGATGCCGAAGCGCACCTTGACGCCACGATCACGCAGCTTCTGGGTGATCTCGGCCACCGGGTACTGGGCCTGCGCCACCGCCATGCCGTAGCCTGGGGTGATGATGACGGAGCTGGCGTTCTTCAGCATGTCGGCCACGTCTTCGGCGTTGGTCTCGCGGTATTCGCCCAGCTCCTGCTCGGCGGTGGAGGCCACGCCGTCGGAGCCAAAGCCACCGGCGATCACGGAGATGAAGGAGCGGTTCATCGCCTTGCACATGATGTAGGAAAGGATGGCACCGGAGGAACCCACCAGGGCACCGGTGACGATCAGCAGGTCATTGGAGAGCATGAAGCCCGCCGCCGCCGCCGCCCAACCGGAGTAGGAGTTCAGCATGGAGACCACCACCGGCATGTCCGCACCGCCGATGGAGGCGACCAGGTGCCAGCCGAAGGCGAAGGCGATCAGGGTCATTACCAGCAGGGCGAAGGTGGAGCCACCGGCGTTGACGAAGTGGATCATCAGCGCGATGGAGACCACCACGGCCAGCAGGTTCAGCTTGTGGCGGTGCGGCAGCATCAGCGGCTTGGAAGAGATGAGGCCACGCAGCTTGCCGAACGCCACCACGGAACCGGTGAAGGTCACGGCACCGATGAAGACGCCCAGGAACACTTCCACCAGGTGGATGTTCAGCATGGCGCCGGAGAGGTGCTCGACCTGGGCGACGCTGGCCGCCTGCTCGAATGCCGCCCGGGCAGCTGCCAGGGTCGCATCCAGGTTGGAACCGACGGAGACCACCACTTCAGCGGGGGCGGAGGGGTGCAGATCGATGAAGCTGTTGAAGCCCACCAGCACCGCTGCCATGCCCACGAAGCTGTGCAGCACGGCCACCAGCTCGGGCATCTCGGTCATCTCGACCTTGAGGGCCAGACGCACGCCGATGGCGCCACCGATGGCCATGGCCAGGATGATCCAGTGAACGCCACTGGTTTCCGGGTTGAAGACGGTGGCGAGCAGGGCGATGGCCATCCCCGCGATACCGAACAGGTTGCCATGCTTGGCCGTTTCTTGCTTCGACAGTCCCGCGAGACTGAGGATGAAGAGCACGGCGGCAACGATATAGGATGCTGTTACCAGTCCTTGAGACACGTTAAACCCCCTTAATCCTTACGGAACATCTTCAGCATGCGCTGAGTGACGGTGAAGCCACCGAAGATGTTGATACTGGCAATCAGCACGGCGACAAAGGCCAGCACGGTGACCAGGGTCGACCCTTGTCCAATCTGCAACAGCGCACCGACCACGATGATGCCGGAGATGGCATTGGTGACCGACATCAGCGGCGTGTGCAGGGCGTGAGAGACGTTCCACACCACGTAGTAACCGACCACGCAGGCCAGGATGAAGACGGTGAAGTGGGAGAGGAAGGCGGCAGGCGCTACGGCGGCCACCCAACCGAAGGCGGCGATGCCGAGGGCACCGAACACGAACTTCTTGTTGGAGGGCTTGGCCTCTTCCTTCTTGGCGGCCGGTTTGGCGGCAGCGGGTTTCTGCGGGGCGGCAGAGACGGAGATGGCGGGGGGCGGGAAGGTCACTTCACCGGCCTGGACCACCGTCATGTTGCGCTGCACCACGTCTTCGAAGTCGATGGCGACGTTGCCGTCCTTCTCCTTGCACATCAGCTTCATCAGGTTCACCAGGTTGGTGCCGTAGAGCTGGGAGGATTGGGCAGGCAGGCGGCCCGGCAGATCGGTGTAACCGATCACCTTGACGCCGTTGTCGGTGACATGCAGTTCACCCGGTACCGTGTATTCGCAGTTGCCGCCGGCCTGGGCCGCCATGTCCACGATGACGGAGCCCGGCTTCATGCTGTCCACCATTTCCTTGGTGATCAGCTTGGGTGCCGGCTTGCCCGGGATCAGGGCGGTAGTGATGATGATGTCCACTTCCTTGGCCTGCTGGGCGAACAGCTCCATCTCGGCCTTGATGAACTCTTCGCTCATCACCTTGGCGTAACCGTCGCTGGAAGCGCCATCTTCGCCGCCGAAGTCCAGCTTGAGGAATTCCCCACCCATGGACTCGATCTGCTCGGCCACTTCCAGACGGGTATCGAAGGCACGCACGATGGCACCGAGGGAACCGGCGGTCCCGATGGCGGCCAGACCGGCCACACCGGCACCGATGACCAGCACCTTGGCGGGCGGAACTTTACCGGCGGCGGTGATCTGGCCGGTGAAGAAGCGACCGAACTGGTGCGCGGCTTCCACGACGGCGCGATAGCCACCGATGTTGGCCATGGAAGAGAGGGCGTCGAGGGACTGGGCACGGGAGATCCGCGGCACCATGTCCATCGCCATCACATTGATGTTGCGCTCGGAAAGCTTCTTGACCAGCTCGGGGTTCTGGGCGGGCCAGATGAAGCTCACCAGGGTGGCACCATCCTTAATTTGTGCGATTTCGGCCTCGGTCGGCGCGTTGACCTTGAAGACAAGGTCGGCTTGCCAGACGTTCGGTACCACGCTGGCACCGGCAGCCTCGAAGGCGGCATCATCGAAGCTGGCTCGCAGGCCGGCACCGGCCTCGATGGCAACCTCGAAGCCGAGCTTTTTCAGCTGCTCGACAGTGGCCGGGGTCGCTGCGACCCGGGTCTCACCGGCGAGACTCTCTCTCGGTATTCCAATCTGCATGACTATTCCCTGATGGTTAATAAACAATCATCGCCAAGTCTCTCATGTCTGAGGGGACAAGGCATGATCAAAGTGCAGGTCACGGGCCCTTTGTTATGAAAATCAGCAGGCTTCACCTCGACCTCCTGTCACGGTCAGGCCCCCGCTTTTCAGGCGCGAGGGTGATTAGTATCAAATTTTGGAGTTTTATTACAACCACGGCCCCGGGCGGGCGGGTACAGAATTCAGCCCATCCCGGACCATGATTAAAAAAAACAAACCAAATTAGGGGCTTATACCAGCAAAAAGCGCTAAAAAAAGTGATCCAACCAGTCAAAAAAAATGTTTAACCCGGCCTCTACCTTAGCGTTTTTTGTTCTTACGAAATCTGCCGTTGGCTCATCTGATGAGATGAAAAGGGAAAAAGTAACCATTTTGCAACGATCAGGGGGCCGCGTCCCCGCCTGCTGGCGGGCTCGGGCCCCCTGGTGCAACCGGGCCTTGGGCCCGGTTCAGGCGTGCTCTGCTTACCAGGCCGCCTCATAAATATGCCGGCTCTGGGCCAGGTCGATGTCGCCGTGCTCACCCAGGGCGGTCATGCCGTGCTCTTCGAGCTTGGCCAGCAGGGCGTCGATCCGGGCGTCGGCCACGTAATCCCGCAGCCGGGTCTTGATCCCCATCCGCTCGAAGAAGTCGCGGGTGGCGGCGATGGCACCGTCGATACGCGCCTCGTCACTGCCGCTGCGCAGATCCCAGACCCGCTCGGCGTATTGCAGCAGCTTGGCGCGCTTCTGCTCGCGCTTGGCCTGCAGCAGGGCGGGCAGCACCACCGCCAGGGTCTGGGCGTGGTCCAGACCGTGCAGGGCGGTGATCTCATGACCCAGCATGTGGGTGGCCCAGTCCTGGGGCACACCGGCTCCGATCAGGCCGTTCAGCGCCAGGGTGGCGCTCCACATGATGTTGGCACGCACGTCGTAGTTTTCCGGCTCCACCAGCGCCTTGGGCCCCTCTTCCGCCAGGGTCAGCAGCAGCCCTTCTGCGAAGCGATCCTGCACCTTGGCATCCACCGGGTAGGTGAGGTACTGCTCCAGGGTGTGGATGAAGGCATCCACTACCCCATTGGCCACCTGACGGGCGGGCAGGGTGTAGGTGAGCACGGGGTCGAGCACGGCGAAGCGCGGCATCACGAAGGGCGAGAAGAAGTGCTGCTTGTCCCCAGTGCTCTTGCGGGTGATGACGGCGCCCATGTTCATCTCGGAACCGGTGGCCGGCAGGGTCAGCACGCTGCCCAGAGGAATGGCGGAGGCCACCTCGCCCCCGACGGTCTCGAGGATGTGCCAGGGATCCCTGGCCGGATCGTAGTGAGCGGCCGCGGCGATGAACTTGGAGCCGTCCAGCACGGAGCCGCCACCCACTGCCAGCAGGAAGTCGATCTTCTCGGCGCGGGCCAGTTCGACGGCACCCATCAGGGTCTCGTAGGTGGGGTTGGGCTCGATGCCGCCAAATTCAAACAGGGTCAGGCCGGCCAGCTCGCTGCGGATCTGGTCCAGCAGGCCGCTGCGCACCACGCTGCCACCGCCGTAGGTGACGAGGATACGGGCGTCGCTGGGGATCTGGCCGCGCAGCTGGGCCACCTGGCCCTTGCCGAACAGCACCTTGGTGGGGGTGTGCAGGATGAAGTTGTTCATGGGATCTCCCGGGGTGGTCGTAGTCGGTAAGGTATGGGTTGCATTTTTCTCTTATAACCACCTACCATCAAGGGAACTTTCTGCCGATTTCTTGCCTATTTCTACTGAGCCTAGATAAATGAGTACAAATCAGCCCATCGCGGCGACCCACCAGTCCGCCCTCGCCAGCCGACTCGCCGCCCTGGCCCCCCACCCGGGGATCACCGCCGCCCCCGTGCCCGGCGTGCACCTCATCTACACCACGGAGCATCACGACCGCATCCCGGTGCTCTACCGCCCGCGCATGATCATCATCCTGCAGGGGCACAAGGTGGGCTATCTCTCGGACTTCACCTTCCGCTACGACCCCGAGCACTACCTGATGATGACCCTGCCGCTGCCCTGCGAGTGCGAGTGCTTCGCCTCCCCCGAATCCCCCCTGGTGGGGCTCTCGGTGGAGATCGACGTGGCGGCGCTGCAGGCCCTGCTGCTGGAGATGGGGGACGCGGCCCCCGCCCCGGCGGAGCAGGGTCGCGGCGTGGTCTCAGTGCCCCTCTCCGAGACCATGCTCTGCGCGGTGGAGCGCCTCATCGACGTGATGGACAAACCGCTCCACGCCCGGGTGCTGGGGCCCCAGACCGTTCGCGAGATCCTGTTCCACGCCCTGCACGAAGGGGGGGCCCCCGCCCTGCTGGCCATGGCCAGCCGTCACAGCCAGGTGAGCCAGATAGCCCGGGTGCTGCGTATCATGGAGCAGCGCTTTACCGAGAACCTGACGGTGGAGGAGCTGGCCCGGGAGGCAAACATGAGCATCTCGGCCTTCCACCACCACTTCAAGGCGGCCACCGCCACCTCGCCCCTGCAGTACATCAAGACCCTGCGCCTGCACCGGGCGCGGCTGATGATGCTGCACGACGGCCTCAAGGCCGGGGTGGCGGCGGACAAGGTAGGCTACGAGAGCTGCTCCCAGTTCAGCCGCGAATACAAACGCTTCTTTGGCAACACCCCGAGCGAACACGCGGCACGCTTCCGCTCGGGACAACTGCGTATCGTGGAGGGATGACATGCGCACACTGATCCTGCTCGTTCTGACCCTGCTGGCCACCGCCTGCACCGGCATTCCGCCGGGGCACCAGGTGGTCAAGCCCTTCCAGCTCGACCGCTACCTGGGCACCTGGTACGAGGTGGCCCGCCTCGATCACGGTTTCGAGCGCGGCCTGAACCGGGTCACCGCCACCTACAGCCTGCGGGATGACGGCGGTGTCAGGGTGATCAACCGGGGGCAGGACGAACAGGGGGAATGGCGCGAGGCCGAGGGGCGCGCCTACTTCGTGGGCGACAGCGACGAGGGGCGCCTCAAGGTGAGCTTCTTCGGCCCCTTCTACGGCAGCTACAACGTACTGGCGACGGACTATGACCTCTCTCTGGTGAGCAGTTACAACCTCCAGTACCTCTGGATCCTCTCCCGCACGCCCCATCCCCCCAAAGAGAAGGTAGAGGCCCTGGTCGAGCGAGCCCGGGGGCTCGGCTTTGCCACCGACCGGCTGATCTGGGTCAGCCAGGATCCGGCGGGGAACGCCCCATGAGGATCTTCCAGGCCACCCCCGGGGACATTCCCCGGGTCACCCCCCTGTTCGTGGAATACCGGGCGTTCTACCGGCTGCCTGCCCGGCCCGAGGCCGCCGAAGCCTTCCTGCTGGAGCGCTGCACCGCCGGGGAGTCGGTGCTCTTCGTGGCCCAGAGCGAGGCGGGAGAGGTGCTGGGATTTGCCCACCTCTATCCCCTGTTCTGCTCCCTCGCCCTGAAGCCCATCTGGCTGCTGTACGATCTGTTCGTGGCGCCGGCGGCCCGCCAGCAGGGGGTGGCCCAGGCGCTGCTGGCGCGGGCCGATCGCCACGGCCAGGAGACGGGCGCCGCCTTCCTGATGCTGAGCACCGCCACCGACAACCGGCAGGCTCAGGCCCTCTACGAAGGGCACGGCTACCAGCGGGACAACGAGTTCTACAGCTACATCAAGCCCCTCTGAGCCCCTGGCCTGGCCGATTGCCGGGCCAGGACCCGGCATTATTCAGCGGGTGCGTGGCGAAATAATATCCATACACAGGATGAATAAAGGCGACCCCGGGGTCGCCTTTGTCACATCCGGGTCGCAGCCTAGGCTGTGTTCTCAAAATGCTGGTTTTCTGTCCACACATAACTCGCGCAAGTAGCGAAGGCAGAAAGCCAGTTTGATAAAGGCTGCAAAACTCTTGGCTAGCTTTTCATATCTCGTTGAAAACCGGCGAAACTTCTTCAACCAA